>JBLIIE010000114.1:0-17152 GCA_047634635.1 Granulosicoccus sp.
TTCCACTGGCCGTAGCCATACCGTTTTCTGTAATGTACAACGGTAGCTCACCTGTCTCATTGGCGACAAATTCAATGACACGGCCCAAAGCGCCGGGTTCTATTTCCCATCCCATATCAGTGGTAGGCAAACCTCGGCTGACCACCTCCAAATTCGGGTAGTCACCAGACTGAGCTTTTACTTTTACCGATGTGTAGTAATTGATTCCCATAAAGTCGATGGGCTGGGAAATTATATCCATATCATCAGCCCAGTTATCAGGCATGTGCGGTTCCAGTGTCTCAAGCGCCACAGGCGGATATTCACCGCGTGTCAGTGCCTGTAAAAACCACTCATTCGTCGTTGATTCATGACGAGCTAATGCTTGATGATCTTCCTCACTGTCGCTAGCCGCAATTCCCGGTGTGAAGTTCAACACGATGCCAAGTGGTACTTTACTAACGCTGCGTGCTGCCTGCATAGCCAACCCATGACCTAGCATAACGTTATGCATGGTTTTTGATGCCATGGCCAGATCTTTTTTGCCAGGAGCATGCTCACCAATAAAGTACGATAGCCAGCTGACACACCACGGCTCGTTTATAGTTGCAAGACTCTCAAGTCGATCGCCATATCGATCTGCAATCAGACCGGCAAAGTCGCCAAAACGCCTGACCACATCCTGGCTAGCCCAGCCTCCCAATTCGCCCAGAGCCTGGGGCATATCCCAGTGGTAGGCCGTGCCGAAGGGGCGCAGCTTTCTCTCAAGCATGCTATCTAATAGCTGATCGTAGAAATCTATCCCATCAGTGTTGATGGTTTTGCCATCTGGCAACAATCTGGCCCACGAAAATGAAAATCGATAGGCATCGAAACCTGCATTGGCCATTAAATCCAAATCTTCTGGGTAGTGATGGTAGTGATCGCAAGCCAGCGCACCATCCTGTTTTTCGAAGGTGCCAGAGGCTTTCGCAAAATGGTCCCATATGGACTCACCGGCTCCTCCATGTAAATGCCCTTCTATTTGATAAGCCGCAGTTGCAGCACCAAAAACAAAATTATCCGGAAAAGCTGTTCGCTTGAGTTGCATCAGATTGAGTTCAATTTAAGGATTCTGGGCGCGCTCACAATTATATCCTCGTCTCAGGAACAGCACACAGCTGTTTTATCGTCGAACGCTAGTTTTTAAAGGCTGCATCAACGTTTGCTACCGCCACCGCCCTGACTACCACCATCATTATGATTGCCACCGTTGCTTCTGTTACCACCGTCGTCACGACGCGAACCTGCATTAGATCGATCAACACCCTCATTACGATTGTCAGGTGTATTCTTTCCTGCAGCGCCAGCAGGTTTAGACACCTTCTTTTGAGCACGCTGAGCATCAAACTTTTTGCGTAACTCTGCTTGTTCGTTAGCAGGTTTTTTCTTGAATTTGTCGTAGGCGTTTCTAAGCTCTGTCTTGCGAGATTCATCCATGCCTTGAAAACGATCAAACTGCTGTCGTAAATTTAAGCGATCTTCGTCTTCCAGCTGACTGAAACGATCAAACTGTTGTTGAACTCGTTGGCGACCACTCGTGTCCAGGCTATTCCAGCGTTCCAGGCCATTAACAATGTTGTCGCGCTGAAGCTCTTCCATAGAATTCCAACGTGATTCCAGACTCGACAAGGCTTGCCGCTGTCCTTCAGATAACTCGTTCCACGATGGTGCTGCATGAGCGCCACCCGACAGGAGAATCAAGACAAACAGCATAAAACGTTTATTTATCATTGGGATTTTTCCTCCGCTTCTTCATCCTCAGACGCCTGTTCCCTGGACAGTAGGAATTGTTCGATATCCACACCCAGTTCCTCTACCTCAGCCATTTGACCTAACCACTCCAAAAACTCCGGATCAAGCGGCTCCTCTGCTGACTGCGCTACTCCCGAAAGCACAAAGAGAGTGATTCCGACTATTTTCCCAGTACTTAGCCTGCGTTGTTTTCCATCCATTCCAGGAATTCTACCGACTGATAGAAATCAATGTCATCTGTTGCACTCAAAATATTGAAATTTTCAATAAAATGCGTTGGCTCGTTAATCGCGACCTGTGAAGAATCTGCTTCTGGCGTCACTGTATTCAGCTCTATAGCCAAAAACGCTACCAATACGATGGCGCAAGACGCAGCCACCATACCCGGCCCGTGAAGGCCCCAGAATCCAAAACGTCTACTTCCAGCTCTAGACTGTCCTGCCAGCGCCTGGTGACGTGCAGCGCTAAGTTTGCTACTGATATTGAAGTCCAGATTCTCGACCTGCGAATCCAGATGCTCTTTGAGCACGCTTTGCATAGCCAATTCTTTATCCGTCAACACATCCAGGTTGGAATTGGGGGGGCGAGTCATTTTTTTCATGTTGGCTTGTACTCACTTAACAAATCTCGCATCTCATGCACAGCCCTACTCAAATGCGTTTTCACTGACCCTTCCGATACATTCATCGCCAAGGCTGTCTCCTTCACACTCAAACCTTGCCACAGTCTCAGCACTAACGCCTGCTGCTGCTTACTGGACAATCTGGCAAGGGCTGACTGAACCGCACTGTTGACTTCCAGAGCGTCTACGAAAACATCAGGCCCAAAAACTTCTGAGTCCAATTGATCTACCGCTTCTTCTGCAGCATCCGGTTCATTACTGTTTATGCCAAGCCACTGTGTGAGTCGACCGAACCCACGCTTACGATGATGATCAACGATACGATTATTCAATACCTTGAAAAACAAGGCAGCCCATTGCTCACTAGGCCTATTCTTATAGTTCTTCACCATACTGAGCATGGTGTCTTGAACAATATCCAAAGCAGCATCTTGGTTCTGACAAGCCGCCAAGGACATAACAAACGCCTTCTTTTCTACAGACGCCAAAAATCCATCAATACTCGCCTGAGTAGCATCGTGCGACTTTTCTGCGAATAAACCACCCAAGATAGCGTGCTGTTCCATCTTAATCACGTGCGCAAGTTAGTATAGCGCCGTGGCGATAGAACAAAATGCTTTATCACCACGTCGTCTATTTATTGCGGCTTATCAGCGAGACCGACCACCGTTGCCACCCTGTCGATTTCCGCCATGAGACACTCTGTTTCTTGCCTCCTGGCGTATTTCGCGAATTTCCTCAACAACGTCATCAAAGTTTGCCTGTTCAGTGTCGGACAACTCGGTATCGTCGTCTAAATCAAAGTTGGCTTCAAAATTGGTTCGTCGGCTCTGTCTTGCAACCTGACGCTCGTCCGGAGATAACTCACCGTCATCACCAGCGTCAAATAGTTCAACGGCTGCCTCTCGGCGAGCGTCTTTGGCAGCATCACGTTCATCGTCAGATAATTCGCCATCATTGTCAGTATCGAATAACTCGATCCGTTCAGCCTGGGCGGCATCGCGTGCGGCAGTCACTTCATCAGTGGTGATGATGCCGTCGCTGTTAAGATCGACTACTTCAATGGCTGCAACAGATCCAGCAAAGAGTGTTGTTGAGAGAAGAAATGCTGTGGTAGTTGATAATTTCATGTGTTTTGTTCCAGTTTGGTTTTGCTTGCAATGGAGATTTAATCGCCATGGAACCTAAAACGCAGCCGGATACTTTCGGTTGACATGATTTTCAACTTTTTTTCCCAAAGGCGTCATCACACACTGGCATAGAACGTGAGCACCAACCTTCAGGGTCTACAGTTTTCTCCACCTTCCATCAACACCTTGAGTCATTGGCATCGTTTGGTTAACTGTATTTCGAAGAATTTGCCAAAACCGTGTCAACCAAATTGCGAATCGTGCGTTTATACGTTCATATACAGCCAAAAGAGAAAGTCGTGTCTAAGATGAAACATAAACTAGCAGTACTTACAGTGCTTGCTGTAGCAGGATGTGCACAAGGTACTGACGAAGGCAATCTTCAAGAACAGGACCCAAATAATGAGCAGAATCAAATTGTTGATGTTGCAAGTAGTGCATTAGATCAACAGTTAGGCACTTTGCTCAACGATCAGAACATAACTGGTGATCCCACAGTTGGCTTGAATTTGCCCTCTATCAACGATCCTCTGGCTCAACTGGGTATGAAGCTGTTCTTCTCAAAGAGTCTGGGTGGTGAAATGGATAGCGCTTGTGTAGTCTGCCATCACCCTTCTCTCGGAGGTACTGACAATCTAAGCTTAAGTGTCGGGGTTGAGGCAGTGAACGTAGAGCTACTAGGGCCTGGCAGACGGAGTATCAGTGGAGACTTCCTGGTGCCACGTAACGCTCCTACAACGTTCAACAGTGGGCTTTATCGACGGGGCCTGTTCTGGGATTCACGCGTCGCTCAACTCGATGGAGGCATCCAGACCCCTGACGATTCAACAGCAAGCTCATTACTGGCGGCACAGGCAAAATTCCCCGTCACCTCCACCGAAGAAATGAAAACAGGACGATTCGAGAGTGACAGCGATAACAATGCAATTCGAGGACATTTGGCTGCCCGAATAGGTGGCTATGACGGTGGCTTCTCAGCGCAAAACGAATTAGCCAACAACAGCTGGTCAACAGAATTCCAAAGCGCTTTTGGTACTAGCGAGTCTGCGGAAACGCTCATTAGCTATGACAACATAGCAACCGCACTTGCCACGTACGAAGCGTCTCAAGTATTTATCAACAATCCTTGGAAGAACTACCTTGATGGCAACAACACCGCCATCAGTGTCGATGCCAAGCGAGGTGCTGTTCTGTTCTTCACATCCAACCAAAATGGTGGCGGTGATTGTTCCAGATGTCACTCGGGTGATTTCTTCACCGATGAGCAGCACCATGTGGTGGCCTTCCCACAAACAGGTCCGGGCAAAGGCGATGGCAACACAGGCGATGACGACTTCGGCCTCGAACGCGAACTTGGAAATGCTAACGATCGATATAAATTTCGAACACCATCACTGTTGAACGCAAGTATGACCGCACCCTATGGTCATACCGGAGCCTATCAATCACTCATAGACGTGGTACGTCATTATGACAGGCCGAAACGTGCCATTGATTTTTTTAATGATAACAATTGGTGCGAAGCTATTACTGACCCTACTAATACGCAGAATTGCAATACGCTATTCCCCAATGCCAGGGCGAATACCCAGAGAGTACAAAACGCGTTAGATATCCAACCACGCAACGAATCCATAAACGGCATTACCCTGAATAACAATGAAGTTAATCAAATTGTGGAATTTCTGGAAACACTGACAGATCCATGCATCCAGAGTCGGACCTGTCTATCACCCTGGATTCCTGAAGCTACGGGTGGACCTGACGGTAATCAATTGAACGCGATAGATCGTTTGGGTAACTCTTTGTAGGGCTTTTACTACGTAAAGGCAGGTGCACTTTAAGGTGTATCTGCCCAACACAGTTTTTCGTAAAAAATGCGAACTCGAGAGGATGAAGCGGGTCCTGCGCTGGAAGTGAATGTGCCTCCCACGAAGCAGTTAGAGCCCGTCATGCCTCCGATCTGATCCTTATCCAGCAAGTCCATTAACATGCCGTTGCGATCAAATTCCTTGCGCCAAAACCCAACCCGACAGCTTCCAGTACACACTCCTTCTTACCGTTTTAGCTATGGCCAGAGCTGCATTAAGCCCACTACACCCATCACCAAAAACAACAACATCGTAACTCACACCTCGACCGACTAATTTCTTCGTTTCAGGTGCTGAGACAGCCGTATCCATCCACAAGGCATCTCGAAAACCATCGATGGGGAGACCGTGATAACTGGCCATACTACTCGCCATGACTCAAGCCAGTACGCATTACAGGAGCAATACTAAACAACCGATATATTCATACTACCCAATCCCTCCACGCTGACTTCCATCACATCGCCTTTTACGATTGGACCAACTCCTGCAGGCGTGCCTGATAGAATCACATCTCCGGCAGCTAATTCAAAATAGTCAGATAGATAGGAAATCATTTCTGGAACTTTCCAAATCATCTGGTTGAGATCTCCTTCCTGCTTGACTGCACCGTTTACCTTTAATTGCACTAGCCCTTGATCCAAATGGCCCACGCTTTCCACTGTATGGATGGGACCCACAGGGGCTGAACGTTCAAAGGCTTTGCCGATTTCCCACGGCCGACCCATCTTCTTTTGTTCACCTTGTAAATCGCGCCTTGTCATATCAAGCGACAAGGCATATCCGTATACGTGATTTAACGCATCATCAAGTGAAATATTGTTGCCACCAGATTTCAGCATCACTGCCATTTCAATTTCGTGATGAACATCAGACGTTTTAGGTGGGTAAGGAAATTCGCCGGTAGAGTCCAAATTGTCCGGATTTTTCTGGAAGAAAAATGGAAGCTCTCTATCGGGGTCGTGACCCATTTCTACAGCGTGTGCGGCGTAGTTACGACCAATACAGTAAACCCGACGAACAGGAAAATTAGCAGTACTTCCGACGACTGGTAACGACACAATCGGAGGCTGCTCTATAGCAAAATCACTCATTATTCTAAATTCTCGAATGCTGTTTAAACACGTGAACCATTCTGAACCAATTTTTTTAAAAAGGCAATAATGGTTGCGATTCCGGATTGGTTGTGCGTAAAATCAAACCAATTATACGTATTGATCAACCAATCAGACTATTACGCCATTGGAAACGAACCTCAACAATCATCTAACAAACGATGCGCATGAGTTGCTTAAGCATTTCATTGATACGGCTGGCTACGAGCCAGGCGATCGCTTACCTGCCGAGCGTGAATTAACTCACAGCCTAGGAATCAGCCGTTCATCGCTACGTAAGGGCCTTGATGCTCTGGAGCGTGAAGGCACTATATGGCGCCATGTAGGCAAAGGCACCTTCGTATCAGCACCCAACGCAGATGACGCTTTCGCTAACATCACGCGTTTAAGTCAACAGATCACACCTGTTCAGATGATGCGTGCGCGGCTCGCCCTTGAACCGGCCATTGCACGTGAAGCTGCTGCAAATGCATCCGCTGACGCTATCAGGCGACTGACCGATGCACATGATAGCGCAGTTTCAGCGCCCAGCTGGGATGCCTACGAAGCCAGTGATGATGACTTTCATCTGGCGGTTGCTGAGGCCACAGGCAATGTCCTGCTTCAATCTTTGTTCGAACATCTGAATCAGGTGCGTAGAGCGGTGGCCTGGAGACAAGTCATTCGAAAAACTGAAACGCCGCCCAAAGAACACTCAAGTTTCAATGAGCACATTCGCATTCTTGCAGCGATAGAAACCCGTGATCCAGTAGAGGCCCACGATGCTATGCGAGTTCACCTTAAGTCTGTAGCCCATCGTTTGTTTGGTGACATTTGAGTATACAAGCCATGACATCTACCCCTTATAGAACACGCCACTACATCGCAAGACGAGCGCCGGGACAGGCGTATTAACTTAAAGAGATAACTATTTAAACCACACCACCAATTACGCTTAGGAGAATACAGATGCAACCGCTATTTAAAAAACTGGCAGCAGCCACTCTCGCTGTACCACTCGCGCTCGGACTCATGAGCTCCACCGCTTACGCCGACAAAATCAGAATTGCATTGGCAGAAACACCTTCTGACGAATTAGCTGCATTTTTTGTCGCGTTAGACAGAGCTAAGGCCGCCGGACTTGACTACGAATGGACGGCATTCTCAGATGAGGAACTTGCCATCCAGGCAGTACTTAGTGGTCAGATGGATATCGGCTTCGGAACTCCTTATTCGGCAATGCAACGTTCCAAGGCGCCCTTACGCATCATTTTTCAATTATCTAAACTTAAATTCTTCCCAGTCACATCCAAGAAGTACAGCAGTCTTGATGAACTAGCCGGCGAACCTATTCTTTTGCATTCCCGCGGGGGCGGCACAGACTCTATTGCTAACGTCATTGAAGACAAAATGAATATGAAATTTGGCAAGCGCTCGTACGTTCCTGGCTCGTCAAATCGAGTCGTTGCATTAATTGCAGGCCAGGCCAATGCCACCATTATTGATCTATCCAACAAGAACAAAGTTGTCCGTCAACATGGCGATAAGTTCAACGTTCTGCCCATGTTCGATGTTGAAGCCAGTGACGAAGCACTGTTTGCTAATCTGGACTGGATCAAAGCCAACGCAGACGATGTTCAGATCTTTGTTAACGCCTTAGCCAGCACTTGGAAAGATATGAACGAAGACCCAACCATAATTAGCCGTGAGACCGACCCAGATGGCCCTATTGGACAACTGCCTAAAGAGCTTCTAGCGGAACTCGATGGTTTTTACATTGATGCAATCGCCGGTGGTTTATACGACCCAGCTGGCGGCGGACGTAAAGGCGCTGCGGCGGATATGGAATGGTACAGCCAGGCTGGACAGCTCACAGGTGATCCATCGACATTAAATATCGATGACTTCTGGTACATGGCTCCATTGGATGCCGCTGCAGCTCAATAAAGCAGCTACGTTATCGGCCCGTATCGTTACGGGTCGATTTCCATCCATTTCTGTGAATGAAATCTGATGACTAACAATCGCCCTTTACTGCTGAAATTTCTATCGGCTGTGCTCGTGTTTGGCGCCTGGGAAATTGCCGGCCGAATTCCGGTCAGCTATGCTTTCCCAACGTTTATAGAATCCATGCAAGCGCTCGTTGCAATGATTCTCGATGGCTCACTATTTGTAGCTTTCGCTGAAACCTTAAAACCTTTGGTTATTGGCGTCGCTATATCTGGCGTAATAGGCATCGCGTTAGGACTTTGGGTCGGTCTCAATGAGTTTTTCGAATGGCTGTTCTCACCTATTTTTATTGTTATGCAGGCAGCTCCACTGGCTGCATTGATCCCACTACTAGTTATGATCTACGGTATTGGCCTGACGTCAAAAGTGTTTGTCGTGTGCATCATGGCCATGCCTGTCATTGTTCTAAACACCGCCAGTGCCGTACGAAATACACCCTCTTCGCTCACTGAAATGGGACGTTCGTTCCAAGCTTCAAAAGCGGAACTTGTCCTGAAAATAATAATTCCTGCGGCCTCCCCAGTTATATTTTCAGGACTGCGTCTTGGCGTCTCGGCAGGATTCATTGGTGCAATACTGTCTGAATTAAAAATAACACCTACTGGAGTCGGAGACATCATCACCTACAGCCGCTCCATAGCCGACTACGCGAGTATGTACGCTGCGATATTCTCTATCATCGTACTTGCGGTTGTTTTCCTAAACCTACTTGAAAAACTCGAACACCATCTGTTCGAAGGTAATGTGCGTGGATATGCTTCAGACTAGCCAACCTATAGCCAGTTCCTCTACTGCAAGTACAGACATCGCTGTATCAGTTCGCGATGTATCGAAAAATTACGGCTCAGTTGAAGCACTTAAAAACCTGAGCCTGGATTTCCCCAGAGGACAGCTAACATCACTGTTGGGGCCCTCTGGCTGCGGAAAAACAACGCTGCTAAAAATTATTGCAGGCTTGCTGAATCCAAGCTCAGGGGCTATTCAGGTTGACGGCAAACCCATTGCGGGTCCAGGACCTGATCGTGCTTTCGTTTTCCAGGATTTTGCACTACTGCCATGGGCAACCGTACTGAGAAACGTAGCCTTCGGCCTGGAACTACGTGGTGTTGCAAAATCTGAGCGTGAAGCCATTGCCGAAAAATACATTAACGATGTAGGACTCAACGGTTTTGAACAAAGTTTTCCACATGAACTCTCTGGTGGTATGCGCCAACGCGTAGGCCTTGCGCGAGCGCTGTCTGTGGATGCTGATGTGCTATTGATGGACGAACCTTTCTCTGCAGTTGATGAACAAACTCGACGCAAATTTCAGGAGGATTTGCTTTCACTCGTAGCAAACGAAAACAAGACATTCATTTTCGTCACCCACTCCATTGAAGAGGCGGTATACGTGTCAGATCAAATCGCAGTACTACTTCCACGTCCAAGCCGAGTGTCGGAGATAATTCGCCCAACGGGCTTACGTGAGAAAG
The DNA here is from genome assembly GCA_047634635.1 of Granulosicoccus sp. Classification (GTDB taxonomy): domain Bacteria; phylum Pseudomonadota; class Gammaproteobacteria; order Granulosicoccales; family Granulosicoccaceae; genus Granulosicoccus. The sequence goes on from JBLIIE010000114.1 coordinate 9,973, forward strand.
ATATGTCTACGATTCGTCGCGATCCAGAATACTTGGATATTGTGGATTCGATCTGGGACTCACTACGGACTTACGTGGAATAGGCTTATGTATATTTTCGGATATCGACTGCCTGGCATGTCGTCTCTGTTGTTATGGGGATTACTTTGGGAAATAATTGGACGTGCGGAATACTCTTTCTTCGTTCCGCCTTTGTCTGATGTGTTTGTAACACTCTTTGAAATTATTGACTCCCCAGCTTTCATCAAAGCGTTAAAAGAAACTGGCTATGCGTTTTCTGCTGGAGTGTTTTTTGCGATCACGATTGGTATACCTACAGGCATTCTGATGGGGAAAAACAGACTGCTGGATGAATTGCTACTACCCTGGGTAAATATATTTTTAAGTGCTCCTTTAACAGCTCTGGTACCTGTGTTGATGGTGCTGTTTGGTTTTGGAATGAAGTCGATCATTATCACAACAACTCTATTTGCAATCTGGATTATCATTCTCAACGCCCGGGCTGGCGTTATGCAAATCAATAGATCACTGCTGGAGATGGCGGAAAGCTTTGGCGCGTCTAGCTGGGATGCATTTACCAAAATTTATTTTTGGGCAGCCTTACCTGAAATTCTAGGGGGTGTACGTATTGGTGTTATTCGCGCTGTAAAAGGCGTTATTATAGGCCAGCTGCTGATATCTGTTGCAGGATTTGGCGCATTGTTTGAGCTGTACTCCAACAACTTCCTCATGAAGCACTTCTGGGCAGTACTGCTCGTACTCTTCGCAATGGCCTTCACGATTGCCGAGTTTCTAGCTTATCTAGAAAGACGCGTGTCTTATTATGCTGCTAAGCGTTAATCGAAATATTTACTATGGAAATCGATTGAGGCACTGTGTTGTGGCTCGAATCAACGGCACACTATCTACCATAATGCGGTGCATATGACGGCGATCACCCTGATAGTCGTTGAGCACCTTGTGCCATGCTGCACGGTTACCCCAAAACACCACTGTACCTTCCTCTCACTGAAAACGAACCATGAAGTCATCCTGCATGCAATGAGAATAAAGTTCTTCCAATACGGTTTTTCCTCAGTTTTCTGATTGCTTGTTTATACGAACCGTAAACTCAGGATTAACATACAGCGCTTTCCTGCCACTAAACTGATGTTCTATAAGCAACGGATGGTTAGCATCCTACGTGACCACTCAGTGTTGCCTAAACGCCCCAGTAATTCATCATCCTTGTCAGCCAAATAGGGTGCTTTCCCGAACACATGACGACTGGAGCGAACAGCGGTCATTACTACAAGCTTTGACTTCATGTCATCACTGAGCGCGTCATAGGCGGCGAACATGCTGATTAACAGCGTATCACCACCTATTTTTGGTAACTCACGTGCCACCAGGATCGAACCCAAAGACGGTATTTGATCGTGACTATGATTGGTATGCTCAAGCTCTCCAATGTTCTTTTTCTGATCTGCTTCTTTTAATACTTGAGTGATCTGAGGAAACTCAGCAACAAGTGTGAAAAAGCGATTGATATTTATGGCACCAAATATTTCAGTAAATGCTATGTGCGACTCAGGCGATAAATCCAGTTTGCGCAAAAATATGACCCCATACTGCCCAAGGGTGTCTTTTATCAGTTGCAGCTCTTATGGCGCACACTTATTCAAATCTGCGCCTGTGAAGTAAGCTCCAGCGCCACTAGCAGGGACAATAGTCATAGGCATGTGTTTGCGCTCCAAATGGATACACTCAAAATGCTTGAATAATTAATATTCTGCAACGGATCCTTCACATAGATTTTTTCAATCGTACTTTCTCACGTTCGAGTGGCCAAAGTTTGAAGCCGCACCACAGTGTCACAATGATTCCAACGACTAAAACAATGTTGACGGTACCCACATCGTTAAGCATGGGATGTACAGAGCTAGCATCCTCACCGAACTTCCCCAAAAGCCCTGCACCGAGCATAAGAGCACCCGGCATACTCAGAATGCTCAGTATCGCGATTTTCTTCTGAACTTCCTTGAGTAACTCTGCTGTATTTTCCTTCATGTACTTTCCTTGACTAGCATTTAATGGGAATTACCCGATCTTAAGGCTTCAGCGACTTCAATCGGTACCACTGTTTGGCCAATCGGCATAAGTGCAATGATAGCGAGTTTTACATGTTGTATCCCGAACGGGATGCCAATAAGGGTGATGAAGCACAGCAGAGCCAGGAATAAATGACCTATAGCTAGCCAGATTCCAGCAAACAGGAACCATAGTATGTTTCCTACCGTTCCGAAGATACCCGTACCAATGTCTCCTTCAGGCTTGATCTCTTCCCTGTTTATTGCTTGATTTCCGAAAGGAAAGAACGAGAATTTGCCAATGGTAAAACAGGCTTTTCCCCAAGGTATTCCAACGATTGAGATAAAGGCGACCAACCCTATCAACCACCATACGAGCCCCATAATGAAGCCGCCTAACAGAAACCAGATGATATTTCCAAGTGTTCTCATGTTTGGCTCCTTGTCTTAATGTATCTGATCGATATCAGCGACTCATATTAACACCGAGCGATTTTCCGTAGCTTAAATACAAGCGATTTGGCGGCAATTAGCTGCCAGAGGAACCAGATCTTTTAGACGATAGCCATGGACGGGACTCAACTATATTTTATCTCTAACGGCTGCTGAGTAGTACCTACCAGGATTGACTGACTCTGCGTCAAGGCCAGCTGAGAACTGCACAATGATTGACTTCGTGTGCTACGCAGAGGTCAACTGACTGGCCACATTGCGATAATATTTCGAATTTTAGTTTGTGCCATATGAGACGGAGGCATTGCTTCAATGGGCAAATATTTAGACGAGAATAGACGGTGCGACTGAGCTGAATAAATCCTGTAATGCAACGCTTTTTTTAGTTAGTCTGTCGACATCTAATGTCAGGATGTCCGCATCAGTTGATAGCCCTCGAAGCTGGCGCTCCCCTATCCGCCTATTGTTCGACCAACAAAAACAGACGGTACTTCAATTGATTCTCAAGCAAACGTCCCAAGCAGAAAAGCTCACTACTGAATAATTCAGTTTCAAGATGACTGAAGCTCGTCTGCATTACATGAATACTGGAAGCTGAAGGATGATCAGCCCCGCATCAAGCATCCCCAGGCGCTGTGTTGAGTATTTTTACAAAATATGTCTCCACAGAAGTAGCTGATGCAATCACCGGTACAAATAAAACTGCCAGAGTGTTAAAAAGAATACGCACGTACAGTCAGCTCCTTTCTTAGTCCAGTTAACGGATGCTATGCCAGTGGAGCTCAAACTGCCCATGCGACCTTGAGAAAGCAATCGGGCCAATGTCCTATTTTTACACGAATCTCGGCATGCCCCCTCTAATGGTCCGTTAGCGAACAAATGGGAGGGTAATGCAGAATTAAACCTGTACGATCATCTTACCGTTGAAATTGTAGACACAGGTACGTGTTCCAAACACCTCCTCCAATAGTTTTTCATTAATAATCTCTGAGGCGGAACCCGTTGGGCCTAAACAACCCTCTTTAATCGTAACAATATAGTCTGCGTAAGCACTGGCGAAATTAGTATCATGAAGTACGATAAGTACTTTCCTAACATCCTATTATCACTACATGAAGTAGTGGATACCGATCAGTATAAACACGGTAATGAAAACTGTTTCAGCAATGATAAGCGCTATTGCCTGACCTCCAACATCAAAAATTGTCTTCAATGATGTCTTCATACCTACTGCAGCTATTGCTACCAGTAGTGCCCAGCGTGATAGGTCACTTAGGAAATCAACGACTATTACAGGTACCCACCCAAGCGAATTCAATCCGGCGAATATCAAAAACGCAATAACGAAACCAGGAATCAGCGGTGGCTTCTTACCTACCTTGTCACCGCTTACAACCTCATCTTTCATATCGCGAAAAAGTAACGCAAATATCAACACGACTGGTGCCAGCAGGCTAACGCGGATGAGCTTCACCAAGGTGGCGGTATCCCCTGTTTCCTGCGATACCGAAAAGCCGGCGCCCACTACTTGAGCAACATCATGAATCGTTCCTCCCAAGAAAACACCGATAGCCTGCTCGTCGAGGTGAAAGGTTTGCGCTAGTATCGGGTAGGCGATCATCGCAACCGTACTCAGCACAGTAACGCCTAAAACAGTAAACAGTAGATTACGCTCAGAATGTTCGTTCTTGGGTAGTACAGCGGCAATTGCCATTGCTGCAGATGCTCCACAAATGGCTACAGCACCGCCCGTCAGAAGAGCAAATCGCCAACCGCGTCCAAGTAGTTTTGCACCCAGTAATGCGAAGGCAATGGTGGCGAGCACACCCACCAGAATCAAGAGAATGACATTGGCACCCAGTCCGATAAGCATGTCTATGCTAATGCGAGCACCGAGCAGCGCCACGCCCATTCTTAGCACCGTCCGTGCAGTAAAGTTGATGCCTTCTACACAACGGCCCTCCTCCGCTAGAAAGTGAAATGCGATTCCAAGTAGGAGGGCCATTAGCATTGCCGGTGCCCCATAGTGTTCAGACAGAAATTGTGCTGTAACAGCCACGATCACTGAAACGGCAATACCCTGCCCTAGTCCAGTCACCGGCCCTAACCTTCCCTCAGTCCATCGCAAGAGTTTATTCATCTACAATATCAGCCAGTTTGATGGCGTTTAAAACCAGTGTCGGTGACACCGCTCCTCGTCAACATGTTCCGTGCGAGAGGTAAAGATTGTACACGCAGAATACATCACCATTTTCATTCGTGAAGAATAGGAGTCGAACCTGCTTGTGATAGATGTGCGCCACTAACGCAAACGTCCTGACGGCCCACGTAAAATCAATACAATAAATGCTGGCACACGAGCTCAATCTGAGCACAGATTATCACCCCCTGGAGATCAGTTCCTGAATTAAAGAGGGCACTCGGGGAGTTCGTAAAGACACACAATGAATTAGTGGCAAAGCCGTTTCAATGGACCAAACCTGCTGAGCGGATAATTGCATCAACCGAGCGGTCTAAGAAGGTGCCGCCTAATTAAACGCGCAGCCCACAACCCGCGACGGAGTAGCCATTGTCGCCTTCAGAATTGATTTTTTGTACTATCATAAATCGTTATCAATCTTCGCATGATAGTACAAGATGCTTGAAATTTCTAGTCAGCTTTCTGTTCAAATCCGAAGGTCAGATTTAATAAAAGCTTCTCGCTACACCCTTAATCCCACTGTAGTGCGCACGGTAAGTTGTATTAAACATATTTTGTATACCACCACTGAGCACCCTGTCGTTTTTTCTAAACCCAGCTATGACTCTGCCTAGAAAATAGTTGTCGGAACCACCTCTGGGGGGATCGCAACGCTCAACTCATACGCACTGGGCAAGTCCCTCCAGATCCGTCACGCGACGCTGTTGCTTGGTCCAGATATAATTTATCAAAGTCAACGTAAAAAACACTTCCTGAGAGAAATAGACAGTCATTGAGATATTTTCATGATATTTCTGTATGGCTACCTTCCTCTACCTGAAGATCTGGCCCACCACCCAGCACTGCGCCACATGCATAGCGTTCCAGTAGCGTAGGATTGCGATAAGTAGTATTAAGGTTGTAAGAGATATTCTGTGTCTCGCTAATATTGTATTGAGTACCCAACGCAATGCTCGGTGATTCTCTCGTAACCTTGGGTGTGATACCGGAGTTACCCAACAGTTGTTCTGCGACTTCAACGTTGGTATTCGCAAACGCTTTTTGTCGTGTGCTCTAGGTATTCCATCGTACTCCACCGAAAACGCTCCACCTTTTAATGTCATATTCAATATTCGCAAAGATAGATTCCTGCTTCGTCCGATAGCGCTGTATAGATAATCGAGACATACTGCTTATTGCAGCAACCATTATCCTTGAGGTTCAACTGAGTGGGTTAATGGTTCCGACTACGAGGGTTATCCAAGTAAACTCCATAGTTTGAACTTCTAGCCGTAAGTCATGCCATGCGTCGAGACACAGCGGTGGCAGCTGTGAGTTTACCGTTAGGACTTTTCGACTGGTGGTGTAGGACGCAAATAGAATCGGCCCAAATTCATGGCCTGGATAGACCGTGAGCATGTCGCCAGAGCCCTTTAGTTCATTAAACCAGTGACCCGTTGCGGTATTTCCTGGGTTGGCAACAAGTGCCATATGGCATAGTAAACGATCACGATTGATGGTGATCGCCGTCACGCTCAGGATTTCACTATTCTCGTTTGTTACAAAAACATTCAAGGTGCAGCTGTTGTCATCGTTCGTGGAAGCATCAAGTTGTAGTCGAAGTCCAGACGTAACTTCAGAGCCTGTTAATGAGCCAATTGCAGGTCCCTGTGTCAGGCGACGATTCGCGATATCGTTATCATGAACAAATGGGCGGCCAGTATTATCCATCCCAATGATCAAACCGCCATCAATGCCGTGGCGATTGTGAATCAACGCTGCCACACGATAATCTACATTGCGATGGGCCCCAATCAGAAAACCACTAAAGGCTTCGTCACCAATTAAAAACGCGTAAGGTACAGTTCGTACCGATAGTGAGAAGTTGCCCGATACCTCTGCTACCGCAACACTGAGCAAACTCACAGTTCTATTGCGCAAGGAAGAGGATTCACCTCGTGTGCTCAAGCGTCCTTAGTGAACATGCCAATCGGCGAGACGATTCGACCAAAACTCCTGTCCTATCCAAGCTTGATTGCAGGTTTGTGTCCAATCTTTGTTAATAGCAAGTTGATCAGACAACCCGGCGGGGTAGCGCTCGCTGGTGGTTGTGAAAATAGAGCTATCACTATCGCAACCATTTATAAGTACTGCTGCGGTTGCTATAAACTTACGACGCGTCCAGCGCATAAACATACAGTCTCTATTGGTGCTCAAAAATGCGAACGCACCAATTGCTCCCAAAATGTATTGAATCATCCGGCGACCGCTAATAGCAATTTTCGTGGCTGTGTGTTTTGGGAGAACAGTAGAATCCCCTTAAACAACAAATAACATGGAGACGATAAACCCTACCCGGATGCTAGCAGAAATGAGTTAGGTCTGATAAACGTGGTTGTCCCATTGCTCGGAGTACCGAGTAAGACTCGTTAATTCATCATCTTTGATAGTGAAGATGTCGCCAGTACCACTAGTCACT
>JBLIIE010000115.1:0-16775 GCA_047634635.1 Granulosicoccus sp.
TACCAGCATCGACAACGGTACAGTTTCTTCGTACACAGATGGACGATGGGTTGATCCAGTCATTTAAGAGCTCACTTGAACTTGCAGGCTACGGGGTACGCTGGGTTGGCGAGTCAGTCGGCACCCCAGTCGGTGAGCACTCAGTTAACAACTTGCTACAGTACCGGCGTGAAGAGCTTAATGTCTCAGGGACCCCTGAACAGCTGCGACTGGATATCGCTGTGGGTGATGTTGAGCTACGCCGCAGTTATACCGGTTGGATGATCAATCAGGTACAACCGGTAACGCCTTTATATGTGCGAGGGGCGGACGCTACTCTTGTCGTGCTGGACGATGCTCAAATTTTTCGAAAAGCCAACTCTCAAGCTATTGAGGCTGTGCCGTTGACGGTGCCAAAAAACATCAGCCCATTATCTGGTTTAGTGGCAAGTGTCAGTACTGCAAATTCTCTGACGGTAGGAACAATAGCGTCATTGAACGCTAAGAACGTTTTTGATCTGGGCGGATCCAACTACGCGAACGCTTTGGGTGAGCATGACATCGTTGTCGAGCAAGTATTAACGTTTCCTAACGACTCACTAAGAATGGGGAACACTAACAAAGAGCTATTAGATGCTCTGGTCACTCGTTATAATCCGGTTACAGATCTGTTTTCTGTTCTTGGCTGTTCTCTTGGACCTACCAACCTGAAGAATGGAAACGCAGCTTTGGCATTGGGGCGCGCAAGTCGAGTTCGCGAGGCATTATTGTTTGCAGGTGTAGATCAGCACAAGATTCTTGACGAAGGCTGTTGGGCAGGTGATAGTTCGAACAGTACGCTGCCCAGACGTGGCGTTGTAGTGACACTTAACAGACAATTCCGATAGATATGACGTCAACACCCATTTCTTCTGCAAGGTTACAACGATCGATAACAGGCTTTGGAATTTGCCTGCTCCTAATCGCATCATCTGCGAATGCATTTCAACTGCAATCATTAACATCCAAACCGGTAAACCTCAACGACTATGTAGGTGATGGTCGCTGGACATTAGTGATGTTCTGGTCAACTGATTGCATTCCGTGTGAAGAACAAAAACCGATGATTGAGTCTTTTCATCAGCAACATCATAAAATGGATGCTCGTGTAGTTGGCATTGCTTTGGATGGAATGGAAAATTACGCTGGCATTAGGGAACTCGTTGACCATCACAATCCCAGTTACCCTAACCTTGTTGTGTTTACCGACGTATTTCACCGCCAATATAAGGAACTGACCGGTAAAGGCTTTCGTGCTACACCGACGTACCTTCTGTTTGCACCTGACGGGGAGTTAACTGGATCCAGAACTGGTAAAATCGAACGCTCCATGCTCGAATCAATTGTCAGTCAGAAATAGGTATTGTATGCAACTAGCTCATAATGGGCGCTAGTGATTGGTAGGTTGCACGGTACCTTTCGTGTAGCTCGATAAACTGCCCGTAGCTGCCATCGGGTTCAATAGTTTTTTGTGTGGCTGGAGGAGTACAAACGCTAAGTGCGTCCTCCTCCTCGGTGGCAATGAGTCCGAGTCTTGCCGCGCCTAAGCTTGAACCGTAGTCTCCATCAGCAGGGACGTTGAGTGGCAAGTTCAATGTGTTGGAGATCACTTGCAACCAATACTCTGATTTTGCACCACCGCCAATAGCAGTTGCTTGTGTTAGCTGAGTGCCTGCCGATTGCAATGCCAGATGACAATCTCGGAAAGCAAAGCTGACTCCTTGCATCACTGCGCGCACCATCTCTGTCCTATCGGTGGTGTGTTTTAATCCGACAAATACTCCTCGTGCATTGGCATCATTTATCGGTGTTCTCTCACCACCAAGGTAGGGAAGAAAAATTAGGTCGGTGGGTTCAGCTTTTTTTCCTTCGAGCTCTTTGGCCAGGGCTTCAGGCGTCTCCTGCACAACGCTTGATATCCAGTTAAGGGCATCTGTTGCGGCAAGAATGACACCCATTTGATGCCAAGTTTGTGGCAATGCATGGCAGAACGCATGAACTGCGCTTTCTGCATTAGGTTGATAGCTATCGTTGGCTGCGAATAAAACGCCAGAGGTTCCCAGTGATAGGAACGCACTGCCCGCGGCAACTGTGCCCATGCCGCACGCGCTAGCAGCGTTATCACCCGCACCGCCGGCGACAACAACGTTTGCACCCAGGTTATATCGTTCGGCTAATGGCTTTCTCACAACCCCGGATACCTCAGTGCCTTCAACGAGCCAAGGCATATGAGTTTGATCAAGCCCCATGGCCTGAAGCAATTCATCGGACCAGATACGAGCGCCGACGTCTAACCATCCTGTACCGGCAGCGTCCGACATCTCTGCGACATGCTCGCCAGTTAACCACAACCGAACATAGTCTTTAGGGAGAAGAATTTTGGCAATACGCGAAAACGCCTCAGGTTCATTCTCGGCCACCCAAGCGACTTTGGGTGCTGTAAACCCCGGAAATAAAATGTTACCTGCAATTTTACGAGACGCAGCAGTATCCAGTCGTTGAGCCTGTTCATGGCTGCGTGTATCGTTCCAAAGCATACAGGGGCGAATCACGTCATCATTTTTATCAATGAGTGTTGCGCCGTGCATATGCCCTGATAATCCTATTCCTCGAACAGCTGACAGTGAGGTGGCATCACTCTGTTTCAGTAAGTCCAGAGTCTGTTCAATGGCACTTATCCAGTGTGCTGGGCTTTGCTCTGACCAGCCATCATGAGGACGACTGACGCTTAAGGGTGAAGTCTGACTGGCCAGAATATTCTGGTTCTCGTCCATCAGCACGGTCTTGACGCTGGAGGTACCTAAATCGATTCCCAAATACATAATGTTTAATCCAATTTTGCAGATGGTGATGAGGTGGGAGGAAACCATTGGCTGTACGTGTCCTTATCGCGATCGATAAGAACATGGTGATTGGCAAAAAGTTTGTACGGTGCGCTCCATTCTCCATCAGGCCATTGCACTCGCAGTGTTGCCCGCTCGGCAACGCCGAGACCTACATGAACGAAACCCACGCTTCCTGATGCGTGGCCGCCGCCGATATGTATTATACGACTTTGTACGTGATCGCCCGCTTTAACCGAGAGCTTTGCTCCTATGGCATTTCGGTTGGCGCCTTTTTGTTGCAATTCAATTTTCAGCCAGTTGCCACCTAGACGAGGGCCATTGCTGCTTGCCATGCCTTCATGTCGAAAGAGACTTATGTTTTCGCGTCGATTAACGACAACCAGATCGAGTAGGCCGTCTGCATTCAGATCAACAACACTAGCTCCGCGACCGCGTTTGTCCAGTGCAACTCCTGCGGCTGCACCTTGTTCGCTGAAGCGACCAGAGGCGGATCCCATAAGCAGATTGTCTGGATCAAAGGCGGCGAAATCGTTCATTCTTGCAACGTTACCTTTGGCTATGAACAGGTCTAGATAGCTGTCATTGTTCAGGTCTTCAAACTGAGCATGCCAGCCTGTGCTCGGTTTCAGATCATCTCCCGTGTAAGGGCGATGTGCGGTAGCACCGCGTGTCCAGGCCATGTCATCGTAGCGTGGGCGGCCTTCATCGATAGCCTCTTGCAAGTCGAGGATCTGTAGCTTTGTATCGCCCATGGATGTCAGTGCATATTCTGGATATCCATCGGCGTCCAGATCCGCTTGTGCGATCCCCATGCCCCAGATAACCAATGGCTCCCAGCCATCGGAGCTGCCATAGAGGCGAGGGTATCGGCCGCTGCTCATTCGCCACATTTGTTCTTGACCGCCACGGTTATATTGACGATCGTTCGTGATGCGCAGTGCATCGATGCCGGTTTTATTCCAATCGGTGAACAATAATGAGAGCGCGCAATAGCCAGGTGACAAGGGCAGAGGATCCGTGTAGTCCGGCTTGTTGGTATCTCTAGTGGGTCGGTGCAGTTCGTTGTCATGACACGTACCCCACGGAGAGCCCGGTGCTGTTCTGTCAACGTAGTTGCCCATTGCTAGTGTGGGGTAGTCATTGTCGGGCTCAAACGTTGCGCTAAACGCTGTGCTCCAGGCATTACCTCCATCAAAGTTCCAGCCAGCGTTTGCTCTTGTAAATTGGCAGTCGGGCCCACCCTTGAAAATCTGATTTTCACCAACTCTTAACGTCACGATGTCGAGGTGACCATCATTGTCGATATCAATGGGATAGCTGCCGAGTACCTTCTCTATTGATAGTGCGGAATGTTCAGCAGCCACAAATTTAAGCTCACCTGAGGGTTTGCTTTTGTTTATGTACAGGGCAGCTGGATTACTTCCACCAGAAAAATACAAGTCTGGCATTCGGTCCTGGTTGCAATCAAATGCGCTGACACCGCCACCAACAAAGTATTCCCAGGAACCATCGTAAGTGTGGCTTATTCCGGCTGCCAAAGATTCTTCAGTCAGTACGGGTATATCAGCATAGAACGCAGTTTCTTGTGCGCTGGTATTCGTTGAAGCCACCAGTATAGTGGGGATTAATAACCTGAAAATCAGTTTCTTGATCATGGCTGAATAGCCAGGGTTTTTAACCATGCAATAATATTATTTTGATCTGTAATGGGTAAATTAATCCAGATGTCACGCGACTTTCGAGCATCACCTCCATGAGCTTCAATGATCTCTCGCAGCGTCGTTAGATCCCCTCGGTGCCCATAGGGTGCAGTGGACGCAATTCCCCACAGTTCGGTGGTCATGAAGACATTACGTTCGACAAAGCGCTGAGATAACAACTCGTTGCCTAGTGCAGCTACCTTCTGATCTGCAATAACATGTCGCTTCAAGTCTCCAAATAGAGGGATTTTGTAAAATCCATTTTCATCCATATCGAGAGTTTTTGCCCACTCAAGAAGTGCCATGTCATAAGCTGTATTGGCGACTTCGCCGGTTCGCAGAGTGCCGGCAGCATCCATAGGGCCAGGGTCTGAAAATGATAGTGATTTAAGCGGAAGGTATGACATGTGACAACTCATACAGCCTATGTTTTCGGCCTCTTGTTGACCTTTTGTTGCAGCTACCGCCCAGCGTTGATCATCGGGTTGTGTTTGTATTGGTGGCGGCAGTGTGGCCTGCCAGGCGACTAATGCTGAAATGTCGCCAGGTGTGATTTCGCGTTCAATACCGTCTTCATCAAAGTCGCTGGAATTTGTCCATCTAGGGCCGAAGCGCTCTGACGCCTGCATGCCATGGTGGTGATTAAGCGCATTTATTGTGAACTGCCGTAAGGAGGTCATGACACCTTTCTGACTGAAAGGTCGGATAATCAGATCATGATCTACACCGCTGATGTCTGCCGTGTCAACGCGCCCATCGGGATGGACTGTTAACGAGCCAAAGTTAACGCCTTTACTTATCAACGGCGCTTTCAAAACCTTATCTTGTTGATTTGAATCTAGCAACGCTTCTGAGCGTAAACGCAGTAAGTCATTACTCATCTCCCGTGCCAATAATTCCACAAGGCCTGCGCCCATCAAGTGATTGGTATTTCGTTCGTTAGAGAATTGGGGGTCGGTGGTGTCGAAATCGGAGTGCTGAAAACCTTCAGAGACAAAAACGTTTGCAGTAAAGTCTCCGGCACCACCTACCACAGGGGCGTTATGACAGCTTGCGCAGGCGTTGGCATCCAACCCGGCGGTTCTTGAGAATTCATTGCGCGGTGGGCGTTTGCGTTTAGTTGGAATGATTGCCTGGGTTGCCATTGGTCGGCCAACTCCGTCCTCAATGGTAAACCGTGCACTAAAGAGCACGCGACCAGCTTCTATCAGGCTCTCTAACTGTTGTTGATTAAGTTTACCTGCGTAATCGGCTAAGTCTACTGGAGCTGGTATGGCTTTCTCAGACCAAGGATCGGCGGCTATTGCGTGGACAGGCAGAGCGCTGACGAACATCAAGCTCATCAGAACGAGTAGTTTCATTGAATTCATGCGCTAATACTGATCTCGATATTGGGGTCGGAAAACTGATTGTCGACATGGCGAAGGCTATTTTGGATTAGGCCGAATTCGACAAGCTGTCCTTCGTTATTGAAAAAGTGCAACATGCTTTGGGTATCAAATTCTTCTGGCAAATTTTTCTTGAAGATTGACTCGAATCCCTCACGCATAAAGCCAAACGCCTCAGCATTATGGCCGATGAGCGCTACGGGCATGGAGTCTAGTAAAGTAAAAAGATTAACTAAGCCCTCTGCAACAGCGGCACCTGCGATAGCAAACGCCTGGGCACTTGCCTGGTCACCTTCGAGTGCTCTGTTTACCAGTTGCTGTAATGCTTCTTCAGAAACACGACCAACAGGGGCGTCCTCAATAGATTGTCCAATTGCCAGTCGCGCAATGCCGTAGTCGGCTGCATAGGCTTCAATACAGCCGCGCTTGCCACAGCGGCACAGTGCTCCATTGCGCTCAAACTGCATATGTCCGAGTTCCAGGGCGGAAGAACGAATACCTGAGAACGGTTGGCCATCAAGGAACAAACCGAGTCCGATGCCGTGGGAAAAAAGAACAGTGGCAAAGGATTGCCCGAGCTGGTCCGGATTTTTCACACTCAGGGCTTGCGACATGAGTTGGCAATCATTTTCCACGCTAATGGGTACCGAAAACTGCTTTTCCAGCAAAGCGCCTAAAGGGACATCTCTAATTTGAAGAATCGGTGACCAGAGCAGGGTACCGGTGGCATGCTCTGTGACTCCCTGGAACGCAACAGCGATGTGTAGCAATTGTTTTTTGAGATCAACTGGACAGACAGAATTAATAGTATCGGTTGTGACTGCCAGTAAGTCTTTAGTCGACAAGGCTCTTGAATCAAGGCTTACACCACGCGACTCACAAATGTCGCCCGCATAGTTAATCCTCTGTACCAGAATATGGTCGATTGTGATGTAGACCGTAATTGTGATGCCAGCGTCATGGTTGAGAGAGAGCTGTGATTTCGGGCGTCCTCTGCCAGTGTTGTTTAGCGATTCTGGGTGTTTTTTACTTAGGAGTATGCCTTGCTCGATCAATTGCGTTGAAAGAGTGGAAACTGACGCTGCGCTCAAACCGGTAATGTGGCTGATCTGCGCTGGTGTGCAAGCTCCGCGCAAACGTAAGGTGCTGAGCAAGCGACGTCTGTTCTGGCTTCGAAGATCATCGCTCCTTATGATGGAAGAGGTCGTCATTTGTGCACAAACGGCTACTAAGTTGTGATGAATAAGAAAAACAACTTGACACATTTCTTTTCGGAAGTCACTATTTATTCCAGCCGTGAATTAAATACATCACGACTGTCGTGATATTGCGACTGTTTACAACGCTTCGCACCTCATATCCAGACTAAATTGAGGGCGCAGAACAACTACTTGGAGTTAGTATGAAGAAATTTGGAGCCCTTTTAGTGGCTGCAGCTGTTTCGGCAGTATTTGCCGGTCCTGTACTCGCAGAAGGCAAGGTTATCGGTGTTTCATGGTCAGACTTCGCAGAAGAGCGTTGGAAGACTGACGAAGCTGCAATGGTTGCTGCCATTGAAGCCGCTGGCGATACGTACATTTCAGCAGACGCTCAGTCTTCTGCTGCAAAGCAGTTGGCCGATGTTGAATCCCTTATCACCCAAGGCGCAGATGCATTGATTATTCTTGCTCAGGATTCTGGCGCTATCAGTCCTGCTGTTGAACAAGCAACTGCTGAAGGCATTCCTGTTATCGGTTACGATCGTCTAATCGAAAACGCTGATGCGTTCTACATTACTTTTGACAACGTCGAAGTGGGTCGTATGCAGGCTCGTGCTGTTCTAGCAGTCATGCCTGAAGGCAACTACGCGTTCATCAAGGGTTCTGCCTCTGATCCAAATGCTAACTTCCTGTTCGGTGGACAGATGGAAGTTCTTCAAGAAGCTATGGATGCCGGCAAAATCAAGAACGTTGGTGAGACTTTCACAGATGGTTGGAAGCCTGAAAATGCTCAACGCAACATGGAGCAAATCCTGACCGCTAATGACAACAACGTTGACGCGGTAGTTGCTTCAAACGATGGAATGGCTGGTGGTGTTGTTGCCGCTCTCGCTGGACAAGGCCTTGACGGTTCCGTTCCTGTTTCTGGTCAAGATGGTGATCATGCTGCATTGAACCGTGTTGCTCGTGGTACACAAACAGTATCCGTCTGGAAAGATTCTCGTGTACTGGGTACCAGTGCTGCTGAAATCGCCATCATGTTGGCTGATGGCAAGCCCATGGCTGATATGCCTGGCGCTGTAAAGTGGTCAGGTGGTGCAAATGGAGTTGAAATGAATGCCGTATTCTTGGCTCCAGTACCGGTAACTGCTGACAAGCTAAACCTTGTTATCGAAGCAGGCTGGATTGAAAAAGAAAAAGTATGTAACGGTGCAGCAGCGTCGGTAGTTGCTTGTCAGTAGGCTGTATTCGTAGTAACCAGAATCGTTAGATTCCGGCTGTTCTAAATGAAAGGGGCGGTAACACGTGGCCTGTGTTACCGCCCTTTTTTTATCCTTTTTTTATCCTTTTTTGTGCCAACTGTCGACAGGTAGGTAGGATGTAAATGACTGATAAAAGCGAAGTCACAACCAGTGCACCAGATGGTGCACGCCAGAGTGAAGTGTCAGCTATCACGCGTTTTTTTCGAGCGACCGAAGTGGACACACGCATGCTAGGCATGTTGGGTGCGCTCCTGCTAATTTGGATTGTCTTTAATATCTTCTCTGAAGGTAGATTCCTAACACCACGAAACTTGTGGAATCTTTCCGTTCAAACTTCATCCGTTGCGATCATGTCTACCGGCATGGTACTTATTATTGTAACTAGACACATCGATTTATCAGTTGGATCCATATTAGGGTTTGTGGCCATGGTGATGGGTGTCATGCAGACGATCACACTTCCTGGTTTGATTGGGCTTGAAAGTCCGTACACATGGGTAATCACACTAGCGGTGGGGATCGTTATAGGCGGAATTATTGGGGGGCTACATGGGTATGTCATCGCCTATTTAACCGTTCCTGCGTTTATCGTCACCTTGGGTGGTTTACTGGTTTGGCGTGGTGCCGCTTGGTGGGTGACCACTGGGCAAACAATCGCCCCTATGGACACCTCTTTTCGACTCATGGGTGGTGGACCCTATGGTTCCATAGGCGCTTTCTGGAGCTGGGTTGTTGGGGCAATTGCCTGTCTTGGCATCGTGCTGATGATTTTCAGTGGGCGCCGCAATAGAAAACGTTTCAATTTTCCACTTCGTCCTTTATGGGCTGAGCTGACGCTGGTGTCTGTTGGTTGCGGAGCTGTGTTGTCCGCAGTGGCAGTGGCCAATAGTTATCCTTGGCCTAAAGGCATCATTAAGCGCTATGCGGCATCTAATAACATCGAAATCCCAGAAGGTGGGATTTTCATAGCTCACGGCATTGCGATACCTGTTTTAATCGCAATTTGTGTCGGCATCGCAATGTCGTTTATTGCGAATCGCACACGATTTGGTCGTTATGTATTCGCAATGGGTGGCAATCCTGAGGCGGCAGAACTCGCTGGTATCAATACTCGCTGGGTCACGATGAAAATTTTCATTCTGATGGGGGTTCTGTGTACTATCGCTGGTTCGATTTCCATCGCTCGATTGAACGCTGCCACCAATGCTCAAGGCGTGCTCGATGAGCTTCTCGTTATAGCGGCGGCTGTTATTGGTGGAACGTCGCTAAGTGGGGGTATAGGAACTATCGCGGGAGCCATGATTGGCGCGGTTGTAATGCAGTCTTTGCAAAGTGGAATGGTTTTGTTGGGTGTTGACGCTCCATTTCAAAATATTGTTGTGGGCATAGTGTTAGTGCTCGCTGTCTGGCTTGACGGTCAATACCGTCGTCGCTCTGTGTAATGACGGGAGATACTCACATGCAAGAACAAACTGCAGTAGTGCCAGCTACCGAATCTGCACCCAAAGTCATTGAGATGATCGATTGCTCAATCTCATTTGGCGGTATTCATGCGGTAGATCACGCATCTCTGGACCTTCATCAAGGTGAGGTGGTTGCTCTTCTTGGACATAACGGTGCGGGCAAGTCGACCTTTATCAAGTTACTCTCGGGTGCCTACAAGCGAGATTCAGGAACCATCAGAGTTCGTGGAGAGGACGCAACGATAAACAACCCGCGTGATGCAAAGGCCTACGGTATAGAGACGATCTATCAGACTCTGGCGTTGGCAGATAATGTCGACACAGCAGCGAATCTGTTCCTTGGACGTGAACTTCGTACAATGTGGGGAACACTTGACGATATTGCCATGGAAGCTAAGGCGCGTGAAGTGATGGGGAGTCTCAATCCTCGCTTTGAACGCTTTAAGGAACCTGTCATGGCGCTCTCCGGTGGTCAACGTCAATCTGTAGCAATAGCCCGGGCAATATTGTTTAACGCTCAGATTCTGATCATGGATGAGCCTACTGCCGCATTAGGGCCTCAAGAAACGGCGCAGGTAGGTGAGCTTATCAAGCAGTTAAAAACCCAGGGTATTAGCATATTTCTGATAAGTCACGACATTGAAGACGTCTTTGAATTGGCTGACCGTGTCGCTGTTATGAAGAACGGTCAGATGGTGGGATCGGCGCCCGTTAGTGCTGTTACAAAGGACGAGGTGCTTGGCATGATCATTCTTGGTAAATGCCCTTCTGGTGCTACACCTGGTCCTGGCGCTATGCAAGAAGACTAGTCAATCGGCCATTCAGAAAATTAGATCTTCCACCATATTAGAAGTAATTTTAGGAACCGTAATTCATGAGTACTGGTTTTTTTGGCGATATAGAAAAAATTCCTTACGGTGGTCCAGACAGTGTCAATCCGCTTGAGTTCAGACACTATCAGCCCGATGAGATGATTATGGGCAAACGGCTGGAAGATCATTTGCGTTTTTCGGCGTGCTATTGGCATAACTTTGTATGGCCTGGTAGCGATCCGTTTGGTGGGCAGACGTTTGAACGACCTTGGTTTGGAGAGACGATCGACAACGCCAAGTTAAAAGCCGATGTCGCGTTTGAGATGTTTAGCGCCTTGGGTGTTCCGTACTATTGTTTTCACGATTTCGATATGCGACCTGACGGCAACTCATTTGCAGAGAATTCGCGAAATCTTGAAATCATGGTGGACTATCTGGGAGAGAAGATGAGCACCACTGGTGTGAAACTCCTGTGGGGTACTGCGAATCTGTTTTCACACAGGCGTTATATGTCGGGTGCATCCACAAACCCTGATCCTGACGTGTTTGCATTCTCTGCGGCAACCGTAAAGACGTGTATCGATGCAACTCATAAACTCAATGGTGAAAACTATGTGCTTTGGGGTGGTCGGGAAGGTTACGAAACGCTACTGAACACAGACTTGAAACGAGAATTGGACCAAATGGGTCGTTTTCTTAATATGGTGGTCGAGTACAAACATAAAATCGGATTCAAGGGGGCCATTCTCATTGAACCTAAACCACAGGAACCCACCAAACACCAATACGATTTTGATGTGTCAACCGTGTACGGATTTCTCAAACGCTACGGGTTGGAGAATGAGGTGCAAGTCAACATCGAACAAGGCCACGCTATCCTGGCCGGGCATTCGTTTGAGCATGAACTAGCCATGGCCAATGCATTGGGAATATTCGGATCAATCGACATGAACCGGAACGATTATCAATCGGGTTGGGATACCGATCAGTTTCCCAATAACGTCCCTGAAATGGCGTTAGCCTTCTATCATGTTTTGCAAGGTGGTGGGTTTACCAGTGGCGGTACCAACTTTGATTCAAAACTGCGTCGTCAGTCCATTGATGCGGATGATTTGTTAGCTGCACACATCGGCGGTATGGATTGTTGTGCGAGAGGTTTGAAAGCTGCTGCTAAGATGATTGAAGATGGTGCACTTTCTACTCCGTTAACGGAACGTTATGCGGGATGGGAGGACCAATCAGCAGCACAAATGCTCGACGGTACGCTCGGTCTGGATGACATCGCGGCGCTTGTCTTGCGGAATGACCTGAACCCGACTCCAAGATCCGGAAGGCAAGAGAAGCTTGAAAATATTGTCAATAGATACGTTTAAGGTTGCTAGTGCAGCAGCTCTGCTGGTTGCAGGGCTGTCTGTTACGGGCGCAGCGAAGGCAGAGCTTGCCATCTGTAGCACTCCGCAGCGGCCAGACTGCCCACAGGCGTTGAGCCGTCCAGCTGATCAGGAATTCACATTCTCTCGGCTTATCTTCAATGACAATCAGGTAGCTATTCATAATTTGGGCGACCGAATTGGTTACCCGCATTGGCAAGCAGACTGTTCTGAATCCGAGCCGCACTTCATTGCTGCGCTTAAGCGATTGACCCTGCTGAATACCAACACCGATAGTCAATCGTTATTCTTGCTAGACGAACGGATTTATGACTATCCCATGCTCTACGTAGTAGAGGCGGGATTTGCATCGTTTACTCAGCCTGAAGCTGAAAACTTGCGTGAATATTTATTGCGTGGAGGCTTCTTATTGGTAGATGATTTTCACGGTTCCTACCAGTGGGAGCAGTTTGAAAACTGGATGGGTCAAGTATTTCCAGATCGTCCGATTGTAGACATACCCCCAGGTCACGAGATTTTCAATGTCCACTTCGACATCGATGAGTTTATCCAGATACCGGGTCTGCGGGCGCTTTGCCTCAATCCAGGCGAAACCTGGGAGCTTCCCATTGAAAAAACATCGGCTGTTAACGAGAGTAACACCTCGCGTCAACAGCCTCGTTGGCGCGGAGTGCTGGACGATGATGGGCGCGTAATGTCCATCATCAACTGGAATATGGATCTGGGCGATGCCTGGGAACATGCTGACATGGAAGAGTACAGCGCCCTATACACCGCGACGGCGTATCGGTTGGGCGTAAACTATGTCATCTACAGCATGACCCACTAGATTTTTGTCAGGTGTCCTACGGGACGTTGATAATACTTAGGCCGACCATGTGCTGCATGACGCGTAGTACCTGAGTGCTGTAGCCGAATTCATTGTCGTACCAGACGTAAAGCACACAACGGTTGCCTTCAACGATAGTAGCAACGGAATCGAATATGGCGGGTTCTGGTGTGCCAACAAAGTCTGTTGAGACAACTTCGGTGCTAAATGAATAGTTTATTTGTTGATACAAGTTAGAATTGAATGCCATTTCTCGCACATAATCGTTGAGCTCGTCGCGAGTGGTCTCTTTATTCATATTCAAATTACACACGGCCATCGATACATTCGGCGTGGGTACACGAATCGCATTACCTGTGAGTTTTCCGGCCAACTCGGGTAGTGCCTTGGCAACGGCTTTAGCCGCTCCAGTTGATGTCAGCACCATGTTAAGCGGCGCACTTCTGCCACGTCGATCAGCCGAATGATAGTTATCAATTAGATTCTGATCGTTAGTGTATGAATGTACCGTTTCAACATGGCCATTGATAATACCGAATCGATCGTTGATCACTTTCAACACGGGTGTTATTGCGTTGGTAGTGCAGCTTGCGGCGCAAATGATTTTGTCTTCAGGATCTATCATGTCATCATTAACACCGTAGACGATGTTTTTGATAGATCCGCCGGCAGGCGCTGTGAGCAGTACTTTAGAGGAACCTTTAGGGACAAGATGTCTTCCTAAAGCTGCTTCGTCTTTAAAGACTCCAGTGTTATCGACAATGAGTGCGTTTTCAATACCGTACTCCGTGTAGTCAATGTCTTCAGGCTGATTGGCATAAATTACCTGGATGAAGTTGCCATTGGCAATGATGGCGTTTTGCTCTTCATCTATTGTGATATGGCCGTTGAATGGACCATGTATGGAATCTCTTCGAAGTAGACTTGCACGTTTTCTAAGATCCCCTGGCTTGCCGCCACGAACAACGATTGCTCGTAATCTTAGAGGGTTATTTGATGTGGTTCGTTCTATTAGCAGTCGTGCAAGGATTCGTCCTATCCGGCCGAAACCATAGAGCACAACATCTCGAGGCTCAGCAAGAACGGATGGCGTGTCTGGAATGTAACTCAGTGCGTTTGTGACATAAGCTGTTAGCGAGCTAACATCCGTTGTAGAATTTGCCGACCGTGCGCCGTAGGCAAGCTTCCCAATATCAATGCGAGAGCTGCCTGGATTAAGTTGCTCAATCACGTTCAAGATGGCGCTTGTTTCCTGAACCGTGACGAGCTCACCGACAACTTGTTGCGCCAACTGATGGGCTTTAATAAAGTCTATTGACGAGCCGTTCATCAGCTTTCTGCCAAATACAGTGACAATGACGCCCCGGTTTCGGTACAAAGAGCCGACAGCAGGAATCATTCGTTCCGCAAGGCCTTGTTCTTCAATGTAGCTTTGCAAATAGGTTTGGATATTACTCACGATAGGAAAGTCCTGGTTGGCTGACATGTTTAACGTCAGCGTAATATTTTCTTGCACTGTTATCGGGCATGATCTTAAGGGCTACGGCTCACATTTGCGATCAATATTTACTATCGAGCTTACGTGGTGGGCTGTCAGCTGTGAATGTATGACATAAATCGCGTAGAATTAGGTACCTCTTTTATCGGCGCCTTGCCGGAATTCATGGACAACACCGCCCCGCATCCTTTGCTCAAACACGGAGAGATGCTCAATTGGTATCGCATTGAGCGCGTTCTGGGGCGTGGCGGATTCGGTGTCATCTATCTGGCGACAGACACAAACCTGCAACACCAGGTCGCCATCAAGGAATACCGCGTTTTAGAGCAAGCCGCAGCTTTTGAGACAAACGCGACTGGCATGCCCAAACTAACGCCGCTTTGCGAAGGTATGCTGCGGTTCATTGATGAGGCGCGCAATCTAGTGCGTTTCAAGCACCCTAATATTGTGCGAGTCATTTCAGTTTTTCAGCTGAATGATACTGCCTACATCGTAATGGAATTCGAGGAAGGCATCGACTTGCGGGCACACCTGAGAATATCGGAGAACGTCACTGAATCCGCCTTGAAGTCTATGGTTGTTCCTATTGCGGATGGTCTGGCTCAGGTTCACCAAACCGGTTTTATCCATCGAGATATAAAGCCTGCCAACATATTGGTAAGAATCGATGGTTCTCCCGTGTTACTGGATTTTGGTTCAGCAAGAAATTCAAGTCCTGTGAACACAGAGCCTCTGACAGCGCTGGTGTCAGCGGGTTTTGCACCTTTCGAGCAGTACAGTGGTGGAAGTGAGTGCGACCAGGGACCATGGACTGATATTTATGCGCTTGGTGCAGTGTTGTATTTTGCTGTCACTGGTATCGAACCTGTGGACAGTGCAAAGCGAGGATTTGCACTACTCAACGGAGGACAGGATCCACTCATAAAAGTACGGATGTTAGGGCAGGGTGAATATACTCCGGCATTCCTGTCAGCCATTGATTGGGCACTGCAATTTCGCATTTCCGACAGGCCTCAGTCTTTATCAGTGTGGATGGATGCTTTGCTTCGCCTTCCTACCACTGACCAGGCCACCAAAAAGGTTGGGAACACACCTGTTATCAATCGAGAAGCTCAAAAGGCTGTACAATTTGAAAACGACGTAAATGTCGTTTTTTTACACGATCAGCCCGTACCCAACGAAGTTCTGGCAGCCCAGCTCAGACGATCCAGTAAAGGTAGCTACACATGGCTGGGCACCGCCATAATCATACTCGTGGGAATCAGTGTCACCGTTGCAAGCTGGTTTTTACTCAGTGATGGTGCGGATCGTTTTTGGCAGTATATGAATACTGTCTATGATGGTCGGTCCATTGTGCATAAGGGTAAAAATAGCTCCCGCACTGATAATGCTTTTATTGATAACGCAACGCTGCAATATGAACTGGCGAGTGCAAGAAACAAGGCGGATGCGCTGGCTGCTGAACTTCTGCGCGAACAGGAAAAAATA
This sequence comes from Granulosicoccus sp., assembly GCA_047634635.1. GTDB lineage: Bacteria > Pseudomonadota > Gammaproteobacteria > Granulosicoccales > Granulosicoccaceae > Granulosicoccus. The sequence goes on from JBLIIE010000115.1 coordinate 15,895, forward strand.
AAGACCAGTGAGCGAGCTCGTCTACTTGCGAAGCAAAAACAGATGGCTGAGGAGGAAGCTGCAAAAATTGTTAGGCTGCAAGCAGAATCGGCAGCAAAACTTGCTCAGGAGAGAGCGCAGCGCAGGCGCATAACACAGTCACTGGATTTAGCCAGCCATAAGCTGGATCTGGGCCGTTTCGACGACGCTGAGGTCGCTCTGGATATCGTGTCGAGCCTGGATAGAGATAATAATCGTCTCATTCAGTTAAGGGCACGTTGGCAAGCTGCTCTTGAGATCTCACGTGCACCAGTCAGCGATCAGGAGTTTGACAGTGTGGTTTCCCACTTTGACGAGTTGAGACGTGCGATCCAAGCCAAAGATGTAGAAACGGTGAATCGCATGACCTCGGCGTCTAGTCAGAATGAGCTGTTTGCTCTGCTAACGTCCAGATTTTCAAGGCTTGAGCTCAGCATTGATACCTTCAAATTGAATAATACGGAGAAATCGATTAGCGCCACACTCCGAATTGATCGAATGGTGCGGGACACTGGAGATTTTTCCATACCGTCTGACGCTTATAGAGAGCGGCGACTGTTTAGTCAGAGAATTGGTCGACAGTGGTCTCTTATTCAATGGTAGCGGAGCCTTTGCACTAGCCTGGATATACTCAGACTGCTGATGGGTGTGCGATGATCCAACGCTGGTGGTCCGTTCCATGCGAATGAGGCTCTATTCGGCGAGCACGTATGACAGTTAGTATTACGATTTGTCTTAATCCTCGGCCGATCAACAATGTGTAATTTTCAATCGAGAAAAATTCCTCCATGTTTAAGCGAATGCTAGTACTTACGGGTGCCGTCTTTCTGGCAGCCTGCTCCAGCAGCAGTCCCAGTACGCCC
>JBLIIE010000116.1:0-16755 GCA_047634635.1 Granulosicoccus sp.
GTCGCCGAAAGAGCGGGCTCGCCAGTTTTCATGAAATTTGAGCTTTTGACATGTCTATTTGCGTTTACTGATTTTTATGTTAGTTTCCGGTAAGTTTTCCCCGTCCCAAAGAAGCGATCTGTGGCCCATTCCTCGTTTATGACGAAAAGTACTTTTAGAGCAAACCCACTTTGCATTACTCAGCGGCGAAAGCTCGGTCGAGATGGAAGATCAAAAATCGTTCAACGTACCTGCAAGGTCAACCACCCCGATGTCTGAGCTGATGCACTCGCGCAGGTTAATCGAATGCGGGAGAGCTGCGCACTAACCGGTTCCAACGCGCGCCAACAAATAATCACCTGTGAGACAGAGTTTGGCTTTAGACCAAAAGATGCACTTGAGCACTCCGCTATTTTGAACACTGCGCTCGCCGACTTTAGTCGTAAGGGCTTCATCGATGGCTTACCCCTGCGAATGCCTGCCGTTACTGGACGACGCGGTATGGCCAATGCCGCTGCTTCCAGTTATGTTAGTGGCATCATTCGTGAGTCATTGGCTGCCTTGCCCGCTCAGCTGCCGGTGGCAGACACACTGCGACACTGGTTTGTCTCACACAGCACCGCCGTGCGCTTTTTACGCCAAGCCGCCGAGGCAGACACTTCGACAGCATCATCCGCGTCTACTTAGAAGACGACTGCAACCCTCAGAGAACATCATGACTCAAGAGAAACCCTTGCGTTCACGTCAGTGGTTCAATAATTCCGACGAACCCGAGCTCACCGCTTTGTATCTGGAGCGCTACCTCAATTACGGATTGACCCGCGAGGAGCTGCAAGGCAATAAACCAATCATTGCCATTGCTCAGACCGGTTCCGACCTCTCGCCTTGCAATCGTCACCATATCGAGCTGAGTAAGCGCGTGCGCGACGGCGTGATCGCAGCAGGCGGCACGGTGATCGAAATTCCAGTGCACCCAATTCAAGAAACCGGCAAGCGACCCACCGCCATGTTGGATCGCAACTTGGCTTATCTCTCCCTGGTGGAAACTCTACACGGTTACCCCATCGACGGCGTCGTGCTGAACATAGGCTGCGACAAAACGACACCAGCTCTGTTAATGGCCGCCGCCACGGTCAATATACCCGCGATAGCCTTCTCAGTTGGCCCTATGCTCAACGGTTGGTTTCGCGGAGAGCGAACCGGCTCTGGCACTATCGTCTGGAAAGCGCGTGAACTACTAGCTGCTGGCGAAATAGACGCCGACGGTCTGTTGGAAATGGTCGCGTCGTCGGCACCCTCCACCGGCTTTTGTAACACCATGGGCACCGCCTCCACCATGAACTCCTTGGCCGAAGCGCTTGGTATGCAGCTACCAGGCAGTGCATCTATACCCGCACCTTACCGCGAGCGTGGTCAGATGGCCTACGCCACTGGCCAGCACATCGTCTCGATGGTACATGATGACATCAAGCCAACCGACATCATGACCCGTGAAGCGTTTGAAAACGCGATCGTAGTCAACTCGGCTATTGGCGGCTCCACCAACGCCCCCATTCATCTCAACGCCATCGCCCGTCACCTGAATATCGAGCTAGACAACGACGACTGGCAGAATTTGGGCCACCAAGTGCCACTGCTGGTCAATCTACAGCCTGCCGGTGAATATCTCGGCGAAGATTTCCACCGCGCCGGTGGCGTGCCTGCGGTTGTGGGTGAGCTGATGCGCGCCAAGCTGTTGCCTCACCCAGATGCAATAACCGTCAATGGCGTCAGCATTGGTGAAAACTGTGTTAATGCCGAAAATCTTAACAGCGATGTTATCTGGCCAGTAAGTAAGCCCCTCAAAAACACTGGAGGTTTTATCAACCTCAGCGGCAATTTGTTCGACTCAGCAATTATGAAGACCAGCGTTATCTCAGACGAATTTCGCCTGCGATATCTCAGCAACGCCGATGACCCCGACGCATTTGAAGGTCGCGCAATTGTGTTTGACGGCCCTGAGCACTTTCACCAGAGTATCGATGATCCGGCGCTCAATGTAGACGCAGACTGCTTGTTGTTTATGCGTGGCACCGGCCCCAAGGGATACCCTGGCGCCGCCGAAGTGGTCAATATGCGACCACCAGACTACCTGATTAAACAAGGCATTCTTGCGCTGGCGTGTATTGGCGATGGACGTCAGTCAGGTACCTCAGGTTCACCCAGCATCCTCAATGCCTCCCCAGAGGCAGCCGATGGTGGCGGGCTTGCCTTATTGCAAACCGGCGACCGTGTCCGCATCGATTTAGCGAATGGCACGGCAAACATGCTGATAAGCGATGATGAAATCGCGCAGCGCGCAGAGGCATTGGCGGCCAAGGGCGGCTACCCCATGCCGGACAGTCAAACCCCTTGGCAACAAATTTTCAGAGAACATGTCAGACCGCTAAGCGAAGGTATGGTGCTCAAAGACGCACCAAACTACCAAGACATCGCCCACAAAGGTATACCCAGAAACAACCATTGAATGGAAACTCAGCTGCCGTCAAATCGTCTGCAGCCAAACTACTTTTCTTGGCACGGATGAATAATCCGGCTTAATCTATAACACGTGCTGATCCATTTGCGTACTGACGGGCGTTGCGACTTTGATTCTTGCAAAGTCTTTATGCGTCTGGTTGATCAGCACGTGTTCCTCATAAGCAGAGACCACGGAGGGCACCCATAAAACGGCAGTTTTACCCTCGTCAAACCGGCTATTACCAACGGCCGGACACGCATCATCATCACAATGATCCTTAGGCCTTAAGCTGAGACTGCTTTACCGCATCAGGAATTCTGGCAACCACATACACTAGCGTCGGTGGAAGTTGGGTTGCTTGCCAATGAACCAAATTTTCAAGCACCACCAATAAATAACCTGAACCTAGTTCACTAAAAGCTGTTTCGAAACATCGTCAAGCATCATTAGGGTCTGGGACATTGATGATTGAATCAACTCGGCCAATGCCGATCGCCAAGGCGTTTGTGACTAACCAGATCCTGCTAAAGATACCTAGTGGATTTTTTATCTCTAGGTAAATACGGTATTCATCAACATATGCTGATCTACGACCCAATATGAATTGTATCGAAGCCTATGACCCTGTTCAGTTTCTTAATTACCGTAAATGGAATCCCGATCTCTAGTACAAACCAATTTGTATTTCCATTCGAGGGATAAACCGACCATTGATAGAGCCAGAAGGTACGTTTTCTGTGATATCGAATCCATTCGATTCATAGAAAGCTACTGACGCTGGGTCTGCGTCAACTTGAACCTTCTCAATCCCCTTTGATTCTGCCCGTTGGCGGATCTTGAGCCATAGACACCTACCCACTCCACATCTCTGCCAATCCGGTTCAATGAACAGAGCGCGAAGCTCACCAACTCTAGGTTCAGGACCATCGGCTAGACAAACGAACCCGCAGACGGTACAAAGCTCGGCCACCCAATACTCATTTTCTTTCATATGAGAGGCCTTAACCGACGGTTCATCTTTACAAGCATCCATAAATAAATCATCGTAACCATTCGATTGCTTTGCTCGCAGTGCAATATTGGTCAACACATGTGCTTCATGCGATCTAGCGCGGCGTATCTGTATTTTGTCCTCGTAATTCATTTCTTGGTTTCAAAATGAACCTCTGCGCTTTAGGATTATGTTCGGTATTGGCCGTTTCGCCCCACACTAGATGACACCTCGTATGAGGGGAATGTTAATATCCGGCAGGCGACCAGACTAATGCTGTATTTTTCGAGTGAAACTCTATGAAACTCGATTACCATTCACTCCAGTTTTCTTCGATAGAAAAAAGTAATTCGCCAGCTTTCTCTACTGAATTACAGAATTGACAAATCGAGATTACAGCTCCAATTCTGCATTAAGCATTGCCCGTAAGGGAGCCGATTCTCTCTGCTGACGCAGAGCTGCTTTGTCGTCATACATTTTGTTATCAGCTTCACGTAGCAGATCACCCAATACCGGACTCCGCCTGATGGTAGACGCAACGCCGACACTAGCAGACACCTGAATACGTTCACCTTGGTAGACCAATGGACTTTTCGCTGACTTTCGAATTAGCTTCAACACATTCGCCAACTTCCTGCCATTTTCACTATCTCGTACCATAGCCACAAATTCATCTCCCCCCAATCTAGCAACAAGGACATCTGCAGGTAAATTAGTCCCAAAGGAATCTGAAAGGTGCTTAAGAAGCTCATCACCAGCGTCATGCCCATACGTATCGTTGACAAATTTGAAGCCGTTTAAATCAAACAGGACAACATGGGTCATTTTACGATCGTGCACGCGTTGTGCAACTTGCCTCGGCATATATTGCTCAATGTACCAGTGGAAGAAACGGCGATTGGGCAAGCCGGTTAATCCGTCTCGGTAAGCAAGGTCTTGCAGCACCAAAGTGCGCTCCCTTACTAACGCGCGAATTCGTTGCGGTTCGCTGATAAAATGACGGACAGCAGCACCCACGCACAAAGCATGAAACACTACAGCCAAAGTGGCTCCACCTAGCTCAAAAGCAAGCAGAAGAATGCCCATTGAGATCAACACAACAGCTGCAACAATCAACGAATTTTTAAGTGCAGATCGAGTACCGGGAAGTCGCATTATTGCAATGACCAAAGGTTGACAGATGCTCCTTTTGCCGCAAGTAAAATGCCACTAAGGCCTGACAATTCTTACAATATTGTGAGTTGCAATTATTGGGTTTTAGACTATCAAATTACCATCGTTCGGCGCAAAGCGTGATGCGCACCCAACCCCCTTCGCACAGTCATTGCTAAAATTAGGCCATGAAGAATTTTATAAGATTCACGTTGTTAGGTACCGGCTCTTCCGGTGGCGTACCCAGGGTGGGCAACCAATGGGGAAAATGCGACCCGACCAATCCGAAAAACCGTAGACGGCGATGCGCCCTGCTCGTTGAGTCGGTTTCCGAATCAGGCAACACATCAGTGCTTATTGATGCTGGCGTCGATCTTCGGGAGCAACTACTATCAGCAGATGTAAAGCATCTTGATGGCGTTCTGTTAACGCACTCGCACGCCGATCACATATTTGGTTTGGATGATTTACGCCAACTTGCGCTCGTTATGAAAACACCCATTCCGGTACATATGGATGCCAGAACCGCAGAAACGGTTATGCCGGCCTTTGGCTATATATTTCGTCAGGCACCGACAAGCAGTTATCCGGCTTTTTGCACACATAGGGAAATTAATCACGACACAGTAATCACTATACAAGGCACAGCAGGCTCTATGGATTTCCAACCCTTGGTGGCGGAGCACGGTGACATTCACTCATTGGGATTCAGAACCGGCAACATCGCCTATCTACCCGACATGAAACGAATAACTGACACAAACAGTTTTAAAGCACTGGAAAATCTTGACGTGCTCATTGTTGACTGCTTAAGAGAAATTGAGCATCCCGCTCACTTAAGCCTGAACGAATCATTAGCGTTTATCGAACAGGTCAACCCAAAGCGCGCAGTGCTCACCAATATGCACAGCGACCTAGACTATCAATCACTGCTTGAAAGACTCCCCAAACACATTGTTCCAGGGTTTGATGGCTTCCAACTGGAACTGCCTTACTGACGCTCTGAGCGTAGGTCAAAGCATCTAACGCGACCCATCCTTGCGTCGCGTGGCAAGCGTTACTTGCCTACTGCCTCATAGGGATTCGATAACGAGCAAATCCGCTCTCCAGAGTTTCGACGTACTCAAATTGCGCTGCATTACCTGCATCCACAGCTATGGGAGCTGTGTCAAATACCACCTCTACCTCACCAGCAATTGGTGCAAAACCCCAATTGGAGTCGGCTTGCGGATCCAACGTTCCAGAGGCAAGAATATAATCGACCAGTACCTGGCGATTGGTCTGAGGTGCCTCAACAATAATGGTGCTGCCATCAAGCCCGGGGAAAGTACCACCACCACTCGCACGATAGTTGTTTGTAACAACCACGAAGTCCTGAGCTGGATCAATTGCTTCACCATTAAACATCAAGTCAATGATTCGACTCGCATCTTCGTTTAACAACTCACCCTTACTCCCGTACTTGGATGGCTGGGTGACATCAATCGAGTAGGTAACACCGTCAATGACATCGTAGTTGTATGAAGGATGCGATTCACTGATTAGCTGCTGAGCCTCCGTCGACGAAGGATCGATGGTATTGAATTGGGTAGCTGATCTTTCGAGCCACTCCTTAACTTGCGCACCATTGAGTTTTACCAGCCTTACCGTGTTGGGGTAAATGTACAGATCAGCAACATTTCTAATCGCTATCTCGCCTGCGGGAATATTGGTGAAATACTCTGGCCCACCGCGCCCCCCTGCTTTGAAAGGTGCACCTGCAGATAAAACAGCCAGCCCTTCATACTCAGTGCCCGCTATAACTTGCTCGCCATACCAGGTTTGCGCGTTGTTCACGATTTGAATAGATGGGTCGTCCTGTACCAGGGCGAAGAAACTATTAATGGGCGACGTAATCGTTCCAACAGGTTGACCAACCCAAGCAATGGTACCTTCATGCTCGTCTTTTACCGCATCAATAATGTCTTGCTGAGACCCGACAATCGGGATGCGCTTGCGGCCTTCTCTGCGGAATATCGGACGATTCTCAACTGCGCTATCAGACACACTCCAACCTTCCCCATCGCTAGAAAGCGTCAGATCAATAATACCTAAATGGCTGCCCCAAAAACCAGGCATCACAGACGGCACTCCGTGCAAGGTCCCCTTCTCCAGATCGACGCCTGGAAACTCCGCATAAGCCTCGGAAGGAAATACGGTATGGGCATGACCGAATAAGATAGCATCGATACCCTCAACCATGGCCAGCTCTGCTGTAGCATTTTCTTTCAAGCCTGCTGGGTGTGATTCTGCAATGCCGCTGTGAGGTATGGCGATAACAATATCAGCACCTTCTTCACGCATAATCGGCACGAACTTTTCAGCCGTTTCCACAATCCCACGGACCGTTAACTTACCATCCAGATGGCCTTTGTCCCAGCTCATAATTTGTGGTGGAGTGAAGCCGATGACACCGACTTTAATATCGTGCCATTGCCCATCCTCATCCATAACCCTTCGGGACAGAATGGTATAAGGGCTAATGTAATGTTTGTCGTTACTGGGATCATCATCGCCATCGACCGCATAGACATTCGACAGAACATACGGGAAATTCGCACCGCTTATGGATTTAAGAAGAAAATCCAGACCGTAATTAAATTCATGATTTCCGATGTTTGCCGCGTCATAACCCAGTAAATTCATCGCCTTATACATCGGATGGATTTCCCCAAAGCTTAAGCCCCGAGATCGAGCCATGTAGTCGCCCATGGGGTTTCCCTGCAAGAGATCACCGTTGTCAAAAAGCAGACTGTTACGCGCCTGTGCGCGAGCATCTCGGATTAAAGTCGCTGTACGCGCCAGGCCAAAATCATCTACCTCCTTATTCCGGTAGTAATCAAAATTCATGGCATGCATGTGCAAATCAGTGGTTTCCATGATTCGCAGCTTTACATCTGTAGCGGACGCATGTTCTGCTGCAACCATTAATGCTAGCCCTACCGATATACAGACACGGCGGTACCAAAACCCAGTAGTACGGGATGTAGGCATTTCAACAATCTCCTGATGAGGTGGTAACTTGAGTCTACCCTGAATTTATGACAGTACACAGACGAGTTGGGCTACGAAAATGACCTCATAATGACTAAAGACCCAAGTCGTATGCAGGCTTTGAACAACGCGAAAATCCAACTCATGAGCTTTGTGCGATAGGGCCGTAACGTTGCACTCTTCTACTCCCTATTCGCAGGCAAGTCGCACTTCACACAGTTCAACGATTCTCCGAGATTTTCATCCCTACCCGCCTGCGTGATAACCCAGGGGCGAGATCTCCAAGGGGGATCGTGACGAACATGTTGGCCGTGCCCGCAGCTCAACTCTGCCACCCAATCGGCTCCATCATCCTGATGGAACCCGGTAATTTTCTGCAGCATTCCAGACACCCTGTAAGTTTGTTACATAATAGACTTACTACAATAATTCAAACTGGAGAAATTCTCATGTCAAGCAAACGTCCAATAGCGTTGATAACCGGTGGCGCTCAGGGTATCGGCCTTGCATGTGCCAAAGCGATTGCCAATGATTTTGATGCTCAGATTCTTCTTGCAGATATTAACGAATCTGGTGTGCGTGACGCGGCAGAATCCATGGGCAACGGAACTATGAGCTACCGCTGCGATATGGGAGACGAAGCAGCTATTTCGGTAATGTTCGACAGCATAGAAGCTGAGCATGGGCCAGTCAGCATGCTTGTAAATAATGCAGGTATTGCACTTCCCGGAGATTTTCTGGAGACACCGATTGAACAATTCAGAAAGGTCATAGACATCAATCTGGTAGGTACCTTTGTTGCGCTGCAACGAGCTGCCAAGGGCATGGTTGCGAACGGCATTGAAGGTGCCATAGTTAATATGTCATCCATCAACGCGTTAGTGGCTATTCCAACCATTGCCGCCTATTGCGCCTCTAAGGGCGGTGTAATGCAGCTGACCAAGTCATCATCGCTGGCATTGGCACCACACAACATTCGTGTCAATGCCGTGGGGCCAGGTTCTATCGATACAGAAATGATGGCTTCAGTTAATGCCAGTCCGGCTGCCATGGAAATGGTGATGTCTCGCACACCTCTCAAACGTGTCGGTTCACCCGAAGAAATTGCCCACGTCGTATCGTTTTTACTGTCTAGCAAAGCAAGCTACATCACTGGCGAAACCATCTATGTGGATGGTGGCCGATTGGGTATGAACTACACGTGCTAGTGGTTACTGGTGAATTCCACAAAACTCAGCAGCCAGTCTAAACAACGAGATGCATCATGAACCCTAGATTTATTCTGGTTTTCTGTTTTTTGTTACCAGGCGCAGTGCAAGGGCTGGTGCTTTACCTGCTCACCGAACGGCTAACGTCTGATGACATACAAGCTGCGATACTGGCAGCTTATCTATTTATAGTACTTGCGCCCATAGTCCATCACCTGAGCACAGAGCCAGGCAAACGCCTGTCAGCATTTGCCATATCCGGATTCATAGGGGGGCTTTGTGCACTGCTCGCCTTCTGGTCCTCCCTGCGCTTTAGCAGTGATCTGTCTGAGTCCGAAGGTCTCTCAGAACTCTTCAGTATTATCATTATTTGCAGCTTTTTGATAACACTGATATCTCTGCCGTTTTTACGAACCGTATTCATTGGTAGGCGATCAATGTTCAATTACTCTGTGTTGCTAACGTACGCATGGAGTCAGTGTGTATGTGTGTTTATTGCTCTTTTGTTTACGCTACTGACAACATTAATAATGATGCTCAGCGTCGCGTTGTTTGATGTATTGGGAGTCGACCTGGGTGAGTTCGTTTATCGTCAAATAGTAATTTTGCCGTTACTGGGTGCCGCTTTCGGTCTAGCGATTGGAATAGCGCGCCAGAGCGAGAGTATTATTTACAACACCTGCCATGTATTGCTGGCCTTGCTCAGGGCTTTGCTACCGGTATTCATGGTAATCACCGGGGGTTTTCTTATCACCACGCTGGTGGCGGGTATCGGCAATCTGGACACAGGGTTCAGCGTAACGCTTTTGCTAATAACATCCATGACTGTCTCCATCCTGCTGTGTAACGGCGCAGTCCAGGACAACGCTGATTCACTGCAGGGAATGATGAGTTGGATGGTGCGTGTCCAGGCAGTGATACTGCCTGGATTTTCAGCACTGGCATTTTATGGATTGTGGATGCGTATGAGTGAGTACGGTTTAACCCACGGACGCCTGATTGCCGTCATTATTACGGCAATTGCTAGCTTATACGCAGTGGGCTATTTGCTATCGGCCCTATCCAGATCTTTGGTAAAAAACATACAGCGCGTGAATATCACCGTCGCCCTGGTGACATTAACCGTAGCAATCGCTCTACTGACACCCGTGCTGGATGTTCATAGTCTTGCAGTGCGCTCACAGGTAAATGCCTTGGCTAAAGGCGACACTACTGCCGACAAATTTGATTTCAGGTACTTAAAGTTTAAATCCGGACACGCGGGTAAGGATGCTTTTGAGCAATTAAAAACGATGGACGTTGCAGATCGGGCTGGGCTGGATGTCGCTTTAAAGAGTGCAGAAAAACTGCCCGAATACGAGTACTACCAAACTGCAGATACCAGTGCGCTAGAGGAGTTCAATCAATGGCTTGAGAGCGGGAAAATTGAACTTTATCGGCCCACACAAGATCCTGATTTTGAACTGCTGGTGACCGAATCAAGGTTTATCGATGCATTACGTTTTTCCTGTATTGATGCAGTCTTTCGTTGTGTGATTATGCAAACTACCCAGTTCAACGCGCCCGGGATTCAATATATTTTAGCAACGGCTACGTCTGGGCTCTCAGTGCATATCCAACTTTACTATCGTGATGATCAGGGGGTATGGACGAGTGCAGTTGAATCTGATACGTATTGGTACAGTGGAAAGCACAGTGGAACGCTTATGCTTCCAGCCGAAGAAATTACGCAGGTAATGGATCAACTGGCTACCGGCAACATGGCTATGGAACCTATCACTTTTCAGGGCATCAGAATCGGCGATGACATCTATATTCCGGGAATGGGCACAGGCCTCGATGTTTTACGTTTCCAGTAGTTTTTAGACGCAGAACCCGGCAAGATGTATCGGTCTTATTAGAAACGCACTGCACTCATTAAATACGCCGACTTACCCATATATCTGAACTGACACAACCTGATAACCAAATGAATAAACTGGATACATTGAAAGGCGCATTGGTAGCCGATGCTGCGTCGATGGGCTTACACTGGCTGTACGATCAAAAGCAGATAAAAGCCCTACAAGCCACTGGCGATATTATTTTCAGACATCCTGATTTTTCTGTTTATGAAAACCGCAAAGCTTTTTTTGCACATGCAGCCAGACGCCGCGGCCAGCTATCTCACTACGGAGAGTCTGCTCGCATAGTCGGGCAACTTGCGCTGGACCGCCACTACACGCCGCATAATCATCAACAAGCGTTCATGGCAAGTTTCGGCCCCTGCGGCAGCTACGTTGGTTATGCCGACAGGCCAACCAAGTCACTGATTTCACAGATTATTACAGACGGCGACAAGCTTCCTGAGCGTTCGGGTATTGAGGATGATCAAATGCCAGCGTTGTGTGTACTACCTGGCCTGTTTGCCGCCGATGCATCAATAGCTCTCATCGAACAGGCTACGGCGGTTATATCCACTCATAGTCATGTGACTACGGCTGCCATCGTAATTGTAAACTGCCTAAACGCCCTTGCTGAAGGAAAAACACTACCTGATGCACTCGAAAAAAGTGTACAAACAGCCGATTCAGAATTGGCAGATAAGTTATCTGAGGCCCTGAACTGGTCAGGCTATCAACCGCTTGAGGTGTCAGAGCATTTCGGCATGGCCTGCAAAATTCATCAAGGCTTGCCGGTGGTGTGGCACCTATTAAAGCATGCAACAGAATTTGAAGGAGCAGTTCGCGACAACACCCTTTGTGGTGGCGATAGCTGCGGTAGAGCTATGATTCTGGGAACAATTGCCGGCTACGTTTTCGGCGTGCCCACCTCTATGACAGCCAATTTGACCGATTCTAGAATTCCCATCAATTTTCCTGAATCTGACACAAACTGATAGGGTGCAGTAAAGTGGGTATACGCAGTAGTGATATTACAAAGTCCGTTACCAATATAGGTTCTCAATACTACGGAGATTTATTCACATGCCTAGATACATCATTGCATCCCATGACGAGCTGGTAAATATGCAGCAGTACCTTTAAATATACAATGGCACCTTAGCTTAGCTTGGCTTAACCTCAGCCTTACGCGCTCGACTCAGACTGAATAAACCACTCGCTATAATGAGCGTGCTTCCCAGCAACATCAAAGTATCAGGAACTTCGGAAAACACAACAACACCCAATAACAAGGCGAAAATCAAGCGCGTGTAACGAAAAGGTGCAACGAACGACATTTCACCGTTTCGCATCGCGGAGGTCAACGCTGCGTATGCGGCTACACCAACCAGGCTGATCAATGACAGTTGAAACCACTCGCTAGAGCTTGGGATCACCCACTCGCCCGTCCACGTTGCTGCCAAAACACCTGCTATTAGCAACATAATAAAACCGTAAACACCCAATTGAATGCTGGACAAGGTCTTGGGTGCTGCCCTGGTACCCAAATCCCGGCCTGCAAAACCGATGGTGGCCAGCACAGCAAACATCGATGCCGGCTCAAAGCTGCTCGCACCCGGTTTAATAATGAGCAAGACACCAAGAAAGCCGACTGCTGCAGCTATCCATCGACGAAATCCCACTTTTTCTGAGAAAAACAGTACCGCCCCTATCATGACAACCAAGGGTGTGGCTTGCAATATCGCAGATGTGCTCGATAGCGGTGTTAACGCCAGCGACAGTGTGAAAAACAGGCGAGCAGATATTTCGCATACTGAACGGATAATCATGGCTTTTCCACGAATAGCCGGATGCAATAGAGACTGTGATTTAATCCGAGCACAGGACATAAAAAACAAAGTGCCAAACGCACCAAAAACAATCAAAATCATACCTATCGGTAGCGTGCTAGATACCGATTTGACCAACATATCTTCTAGAGCAAAAGCTGCCATAGCAAGCACCATAAAAATTGCACCACGGGTATTTTCAGTGTGATCATGATCATCCAAAGTTGATAGCAACTCTGCCGAACGCTCCGAAGTCAGCATCTATATTTGAACCTGACGGGCATTCAAGTGGTCGGATGAAACTGCCAGATAAGATGACCTGCCCGGGCTCGATGCCTTGGCCGTAGGCAGCCATTCGCCGAGCCAGCCATACAACGCTCTCGACAGGATCGTTTAACACGCCAGCACCTAACCCTGTCTCCTCTACATTACCGTTGGAACTTACGATGGCACCCACCCAACGTAAGTCATGGGAATCTATTGCATGGCGTTCATCGCCCAACACAATACCTGCATTAGCGGCATTATCCGAAATGGTATCGTTAACCGTTCGGGTTTTACCGGAAGCGGCATCAACACGCACGATTCGTGTGTCGAGTATTTCAATGCTGGGCGTAACGTAGTCGGTAGCAGCAATGACATCTTCGCGTGTGACATCTTCGCCGGCTATTGCATATTTCATGACGAATGCTATTTCGGCTTCGATACGAGGCTGTATAAACCGACCTTGTGGGACCGTATCGCCACTTTTAAAATACATATCATCGAATAATATGCCGCTATCCGGTATGTCAATGTTGAGTGCCAGTTGCATGGCCTTTGATGTCAGCCCAATTTTCCAGCCTATAATTTGCCGGCCGGACGCCACTTTCTGGGCCAGAATTTGCGCTTGAATACGGTATGCATCGTCCATATCCAGATCTGGGTATTGCAACGACAACAACCCAATTTGTTCACCGGCAGCTTGTGCTGATAACAGTCGCGATGCGGTATCAGTGACTTGTTCGTTCGTTAAACTCACTGCTCATCCTCAACGGTATTAACCAGTTTACCGATGCCATCGGCTTCAACCGTAATCACATCACCTGGAACCAGAAAGCGTGGTGGATCAAAACGTGCGCCCGAGCCTGTTGGTGTGCCAGTAATGATGATATCGCCAGGTGCCAACGTCGTGAATGTGGATATGTACTCAATTTGTCGACGTATGGGGAACAGCATTCTGCTGGTACGATCCTCCTGCCGAAGCTCCCCGTTAACCGTTGTGCTTAGACGGATATCGTCCAGTTGTTCTGCATGGGTAAAAGGGACTAACCACGGCCCTAAGGCCCCTGAGTTTTGCCAGTTTTTACCCTGAGTGACATTGAATTTGGCGTGTCTGACCCAGTCTCTAATGGTGCCTTCATTGCATAAGGTCAGGGCTGCGATGTGATCAAACGCATCTGCTTGTGATATACGCCGCCCACCTTTCCCAATAACAATCGCAATCTCGCCTTCGTAGTCCAGCTTGTCGGATTCTGGCGGACGAATGAGCGCTGTGTTATGCCCCGTAAATGAACCTGGAAAACGAACGAACAAAGACATATTGGCTGGCGCCTCCTGCCCATCTTTGTATTCAGCGTTTCTATCAGGGAAGTTAACACCAACACATATAATTTTTTCTGGATTGCATAGCGGAATTTGGTAATCAAACTCCGTATGCGTCACCGGTTTGTCCGTTGCCGCCCTAGCAAGCTCGTTCAAGGAACCCGCTTCAATCACGGCTTTGAGGTTAGGCCATTGCGGGAATTCACCTGACAAAGAAATCATGCCAGTCTCAGTCACAGCACCGTAAAAGGTTTCACCACTGCTGCTATAAGTTGCAAATCGTACGTTTTTCATACCTATTCCGCCTCGATACCGCCTAAGCAAAGATATTTGAGTTCGAAGAATTCATCCAAACCGAAGTGAGAACCTTCACGCCCTAACCCAGACGACTTGACTCCACCAAACGGCGCTTCAACTGTAGATATAAGTCCTGTATTAACACCCACCATTCCGTAATCGAGAGCTTCGCCAACTCGCCATATTCGGGCAAGATCTTTAGAATAGAAATATGAGGCCAATCCGAACTCGGTGTCGTTTGCCGCTGCGACCACTTCCGATTCCTTAGAGAAGCGAAACAACGGGGCGACAGGTCCAAACGTCTCTTCTGTCGCAACGGCCATTTCAGAAGTCACGTCAGTCAGGATCGTTGGTTGGAAAAAGGTGCCACCCATCTCGTGGCGACTCCCACCCGCCAAAACACTCGCCCCTTTGTCGATTGCATCCTTGATGTGCTCCTCGACTTTTACCACAGCTGCGTCATCAATCAGCGGGCCAAATACAACCCCTTCGTCGAAACCGTTGCCAACGGGTAGAGTCGATAATTCGGCGCTGAGTTTTTGTGCAAATTCATCGTAGATAGCATCTTGAACATAAATCCGGTTTGCACAGACACAGGTCTGACCATTGTTTCTGAACTTGGCAATAATGGCGCCTTCGACGGCTGCGTCAACATCCGCATCGTCAAAAACAATGAACGGTGCATTACCGCCTAATTCCAGAGCCAATTTCTTGATCGTTGGCGCGCACTGCTCATACAACTTTACACCGACTCCCGTCGATCCTGTGAACGTCAGCTTCTTTACAATTGGGCTGGATGTCATAACCGCGCCAATCTCTCTGGCGGAGCCTGTAACAACCGAGAAAATGCCAGCAGGAATACCAGCACGCTCGGCCAACACTGCCAAAGCGATTGCAGAAAAAGGTGTTTGACTAGCAGGCTTAAGTACCATGGAACAACCGGCTGCAAGAGCAGGTCCTGCCTTGCGCGTGATCATAGCGTTAGGGAAATTCCACGGTGTAATGGCTGCTACGACACCGACTGGCTGCTTGAGAACAATGATGCGCTTGTCGAGTGAATGTCCGGGGATGACTTGTCCGTAAGCACGACGTGCCTCATCGGCAAACCATTCGATAAAAGAGGCCCCATAGCCAATCTCACTTTTGGCTTCAGCCAAAGGTTTACCCTGCTCGGCAGTTAGGATAGCGCCAAGGTCATCCTGATTTTGCATCATCAAATCGAACCAGCGACGAAGGATGGTAGTACGATCTTTGGCAATTAAAGCAGCCCAGGCACCTCTGGCAGCTTCGGCAGCTTCAATAGCGGCAGTAGTTTCTGCAGCCCCCAGCTTGGGTACATAACCCAGTAATTCACCCGTAGCAGGGTTGGTGACAGCGATGCCAGTGGCTGGATCGGCTTCAATCCATTGGTCACCAATACGTGCCGCCTGTCGAAATAAACTCGGATCTTTTAGCGTTAGCATAATGTTCATATCTCTTAAGGTGCAATAATGGGATGGGCCTTCAAGGCTGGTTCTTTCACGTCAACGCCTTCAAATACAGATCCATGTTCGAACCAGCTGCGAGGTGCGGCCGCCCCCCATAGGGTTTGCCGCTGTGGGTCTTTCAGATCCCATTTAATCGGTTCATGATCTGGGTCAATGGTCTGATAGTCAGAGCAATAAATTTCGATTCGATGTCCATCAGGATCCAGAATGTACAGGAAGAAGGCGTTGGAGATACCATGACGACCGGGTCCACGCTCAATATTACCAACCCAGCCTGTTGTTGCCATTAGGTCCAGCAAATCAATAATGTTCATAGGTGTGGGCACCCAAAAGGCGGTGTGATGCAGCCTGGGACCTACACCGTTAGTGAACGCGACATCATGGACTCCTCCTTTGCGGTGCATCCAGGCTGCCCAGATACGTCCTGTCTCAGCGTCTTCTGTGTACTCGGTGGTCCTAAAACCTATCTCGTTATAGAAATCCACACTATCATCCACATTTGCGCTGAACATATTAAAGTGGTCAATTCGTAGAGGTTTAACGCCGTTGTAGAGTTTGTACTTTTGATGGATTGATTCAAGTCTATCCATTTTCAAGTAAAACTCCAGGGGTATTCCCCATGGATCCTCAGTGCGTAAAACTCTGCCCATAAACGGCTTTTCAATCCATTTAACTGGCAATCCTTTGGCTATAAAAAAAGCTTCTGCCTTATCCAAATCATCTTCACTAAAGACCTTGAATCCCAACACACCGACCGTAGCATCATCTGACTTCACCAGTGAAATACAATGATGCCCCCTTTCTTCCATCGC
>JBLIIE010000117.1:0-16549 GCA_047634635.1 Granulosicoccus sp.
AATATGGTAGTTAAATCACTATCAGCTTTTGATTCTTCAAAAATCATTTTGTTCAAACCCTTTTTCATTTTCATGTTGGCTACTAAAACATCCAGCATAAATCCAGGAATATAGGGAGGTTTGACCATAGCTAGCGACATCATTATTTTGTAATCATTTTTATTGCTAATTTCCAGCATTGGATTGTGCCCAATCTCTTCAATAAGATTATCGATGTAACTTGGTGTTTTTACGGCACCATAGCTATCGATCAAGATAAGTGAAGATACGATCTCTGGCTGCATATAGGCGAGCTTTATGACTACTGCTCCGCCCATAGAGCTACCCACAAAATGTGCGTGTTCTATATTGTGCAATTTTAGTAACTCGAGCACACGCTGAACTTGTTCATCAACGCTGTAGTTAATGGAGCCATCTTGAGTGCTTTCCCCATGGCCTGGTAGGTCCGGGACTATCAATCTATATCTCTTGGTTAGAAATTTTGAGATTTGGAGCCAAGTATCTCTGTCTGCCCCTAGGCCATGAATTAAAACTAGCGTTTCAGCATTTATGTTCGATTTTTTTACATTATCTAAAAATGCCACCTGGCCAATGCCTATGGAAACATAATGAACATCTAGGTTGGCCGATTTTCTAAGAATTCCTGTTAGCACATCAAACATACTTTTCTTAATTTTCATGCTGATTTTCTGCAACATCATCGACTGACCTTCCTCATATTTAACAGCAGCATGGATTTCCAATTTTTCCGCAACAGCGGACATTCGATGAATTCTTTCATTAACCGTTCTTGTCCAAAAGCTGAACGGTTGTTTTTAGGCACTATAGCAAATGACAAAGTCAGGGATTGGTACGGCTAACATTATCCATAATCTATAGGTGCGCGTTGGTCGCGTTCTGGGGTACTCATGGTTGTGCCCAACGCGCATCCTATCGGGTTCATGGTACCGTTAGATTTGTGTTGTTGAGCATCTGCACACCAGCACGCTAGCGGTTCATCGAATAAATCGTATAAAAATATGGAACTTACCCAATAGCTTGCATTATCTCAATCTTTATGAAACTCGACATCGTACTCTTGCAACCTTAGCCAAGATTTTCTAGATGCCTAATTAGCAATTCTCAACACTTTATGTGTTTGACATCCAATGAGCCAAACCAAGGGTAGGAGTACTACATTGGAAAAGAATAAGCCAACAAAGCATGAAACTAAATAGACAAGTAAAACCCCAAGAGCCCCAACTAATGAACTCGCGTTGGGTAATGCAATTAGAAAAAGTATCAGCTGGACGCATACAAAAGCTACTAGTACTATTGCCTGTGCAAAAAACAGCATTTTAACAGCCACTTTCGCACCTTGATTGTTTGATGAAGATAATATGGTCACTTCGAAGTCAGGAGTTAACATTTTCACAGCATATGGACCGCTTAACGCTACTACCATGATCGGTATTATGCTAGTGAGGTACGTGCTGTCGTTGGTGAAAAGCCAATGTGAGAATTTTACGGATATGAGGGTAATCATCCAAGATAACCAGAATATGTCATTACGCAAAAATTTAAATATCGATGTCTAATCCATACAAGTCATCAACTAAGGTAATTGTTTTTGGTCGATATAAATTCTACAGAATTTCGCTAGATTTTTGCAAGTACGGCTAACATCGTGGATCAGGAACATTGGACGCTGACTGACCAGAGCGGCAGCGATGGAAAGGAAGAGTCAAGTGTTTGTTGCATGTGCCTCGTTAGCCGTCAATCTTTGTATGAGAACACATTGAAGTTGCGTCCGTTGGTTCTAGGTGAACCATGTTCTGGGCAGTGCCCGAATTACTTAGTTCAATGCCCGCTTGCTAGTAGATAGGAGAGCTCCGGCACAGATAAACGTGATACCGGTTATGCGATTGAATATCTGTACCCGCCCTTTCTTTAAAAGCCATCCTGTTGATCGATGTGCAAGATGCGCATATATAAGCAGCCAACCTAGCTCAAATGCGATAAAGGTCGAAGTGAATATGAGGTACTGGACAAACAGACTTGTTGTCGGATCTATGAACTGTGGAAACAACGCGGTGAAGAATACGATGGCTTTGGGATTGCTCGAACCGACTAAAAAACCACTAAAATAATGCCCAACTCGCCCTTCCTTCTTATCGGGTTGAGATGAAAGCTCGTAAGTTGTTTCTTTTGAAAGCAGGGCAGTTACCCCTAAATAAATCAAATACGCTGCACCGACCCATTTAATTAAGGTAAAGGCGAAATCAGAGGATGCTATAACCACTCCTAGCCCAGTAAATGATAGGGACAGAATAATGGTTATGGCAGTTACACCACCCAAGGCTGCCCAGCGAGCACTCGACAATCCAGAACTAACAGACTTTGATGCACATAAAAGTACACTTGGCCCAGGAGATGCCGTCAGTATCAGGATGGCAAATGCATACAGCAACCACGTTTCTATACTCATAAATTGGGTTTCACTTTGTTCAACATTTGGCACTAATGCGCTATCGCAGCTTCAGAGTCAGCTTGGCTTCATACGTATTAAGGCCATAGCAAAGAGGATAACAGGAACGGCTATCCAGTTGTTTCCAACAAACTATATGAGCTGGACGTCCGCTGTGGGCCGAACAGTAGAAACACGAATCTGAGTTTTATTCTGTAACAAAGTAGTTGATTGGTACGGCTAACATCGCGCATGAGCTGTAGTTGAGGCAGCGACAGGTTATGGGCAGAGCCCATGTTCTGTGGCTGGGTCAGCTATCGGCTCCATGCGCCTCGTTATGCGTCGTTGCAGAAAGCCTACTCACAAAGCTGTCGAAGTTCATCAATTTTCTTGGTATCTTGCCTTTCGCTTTTTGCCCACTGATATACGTAATCCCAATCAATCGTTTGGCGTTTAGCTACCTCAATTGCCTGATCCCAAGTTTGCCGATCAAAGTGATACCAGAAGGCGGCTAATCTATCTATTACGGACAACGTTGGAGTGATGATTCTCAATTGTCCGTATGTTGTATTTAATAGCGGTATTTTATTAGGCTCTACGTACGTGTCGCCGAACCCTAAAGGTCCGGGAGGGAACTCAACATACCAATCAGTATTTGGATGCTCAAACATTCTTGAGCCATCTGTGCTCTCAAAGCCTAGATTTCTTACTACAGACTGCAGCGACTTCTTGCCTTCGGAAGTTACGAAATCTAAGTCTGCACTTTCGTATGCATTGTCGCTATATATGCTGACTGCTGCACCTCCGGATAGTACCGCTGTAATGCCTGCATTTTCTAAGGCAGTGCTGATCAGCACAGCAAGTTCTTCTAGGGATGTGTTCTTTGAGATGCTCATCTAGCTAAATGCGTTTTCCGGCGCGACGAGGTCTCTGGCGCTGTCTGAAATACTCGGACACGTATTTTTTAGGAAGGAGATCAAGTTCGAGAGCAAGAAATTGTCTCAGGTTCTTTACGGTAGGATTTCTTTCGTTGAATGTAAAGATACGCGACCGGCCTACCATCCGGCTCACTAGAACGCCTTCTTCTTCAAATCGCTTAAGTTGTCGTTGTATACCCATGACTGCAACGCCATAGGTGCTAGCCATACGTGAAGCATGTCCTTCTCCGTAGTTTTCCAAGAACAGGAAAACCAACATTGCTGATCGATTCCCAAATATCGCTTCTAGAACTGGATTCATCGCAAGACTCGTGATACCACAATATGTAGTTATATTACTACACAATGTGGTATTTGTCTCATCAGTTTCGGATGTGGGAATCTATCGCGACGCATGGCAGAGAGGAAGGGCTGTTTTCAGTACTAGGGAATAAGTCTGGCAGACGACTAACATTAAATAGACTGCAATCTGGAGGCGTATAAAATCATCCTAAAAAGCAATGAATTGAAAAATCTGTATTCCTTTATATCATAACTGTTTGTAATGCCAGTATAAATCAATTCTCTCATCCCCATATCCCCGCTGGTAGTTTAACTTAAAGTCATACATATCTCCAAAACGATCAACGGAATGATCATGAATAGTTTACGACCTAAATTGCTGGATCAGTTAGCTGATGAAATTCGTATTCGAAACTACAGCCTGCGAACAGAGCAAGCGTATTCAATGTGGATACGTCAGTATATTCGCTTTCACAAGCTCACTCACCCACAAGAAATGGGAGAGCGGGAAGTCACCCAGTTTTCGAATCATCTGAGTCTTGATCGGGGCGTCTCGCCTAACACACAAAATCAGGCACTGAATGCGCTTAAGTTCTTATATCGTCACGTGCTAGATATGCCATTTGAAGAGGTGGCTGGCATTGTTCGATCCAAGAAACAACAGAAACTACCCATAGTAATGACTCAGTCAGAAATCAGAGCCGTTCTTCGGGAGATGGAACCACCTTATTGGTTATTGGCAGGTCTTATGTACGGATCTGGCTTGCGTTTAATGGAAGCGTTACGTTTGCGGGTAAAAGATCTCGATTTCGACTACCGCGCAATTATGGTTCGTAACGGTAAAGGTGGAAAAGATAGGGTGGTAACCTTACCCGATGAGTTAATAGCACCACTAAAAATCCAATTGGATCAAACACGTCTACTCCATCGAAAAGACCTTGCAGATGGATTCGGTCGGGTAGAGTTGCCGTACGCATTGAAGAGGAAGTGGCCTAACGCTGATACAGACTTTCAATGGCAGTACGTGACACCCTCGTGGGGTAGAAGCGTAAATCCGCGTACAAGTGAAATCGGCAGACACCATGTGCATGAACAAACCATGCAGCGGAGGTTCAAAGCAGCTGTAGGTTCTTCGAGAATCTCAAAGCTTGCAACATGTCATACGCTGAGACATTCATTTGCAACACATCTCTTGGAGCGGGGCGCGGATATTCGAACTGTCCAAGAGCAACTGGGTCACTCTGACGTACGCACCACGCAGATCTATACTCACGTTTTACAACGTGGGGGCCGGGCAGTTCGAAGCCCGTTATCAGAGATTTTAGGATTCGGTGATGATTAACCCGGCTTGTAGAGCAACTACCCGCAGCTATTTATCAACCTCCAATCCGCTAGGCACGCTCGAAGGCACACCGAGTCTCCCATCCCTAGCAGTTTGACCAGTCAATGCCCCCATGAATTTCACTAGGTCTAACACCTCGGAATCATTAAACACCCGAGCCTCTAAATCCAAACGCCCCGCATAGCGAACCATCTCTCTAATATCGGCAGTAATAATCATATCTGTATGATTCAACCAAGCAACATCCGGCAGTGAAGCATAAGAGCGCTCCCATGAATCCCGAGATGTAACCGGATCCAAATGATGTTCAATCATTTTCGTTAATGAGGCGTAAGACCCGTTGTGCCCATAGGGTGCCGTCAATTCAACATTACGCAAACTCGGTGTTCTAAACCGATAGCTATCTTCAACAAGGTCCGTCTCACCAAGCCGTCCGGTATCTCGCGGTATAGGGTCAAACACGCGGGTACGTCCAGGTCCAAACGTGGGTAAGCCCAGTGCGTGAAAACCTTGGTCGGTTAGTAAGTTGCCCGAGTGACAAGCACTACAACCGGCATCACCATAAAACAAGTTCATGCCTCTCAGTTGCGCTTTACTCAATGCAGCAACATCGCCAGTCAAATAAGCATCAAACGGTGAATCATAAGACTGCCACTCGGTGCTTTGAAAAGCAGCCAATGCATTCGCCACATCCACAAACGATATATCAGAGGCCTTGTTCACATGCTCAAATGCTTTACTGAAAAGCGTCTCATATTCAGGTATACCCTGAATCCGTTTGGTCAAAATAGGCCACACATGATCAATTCTGTCGAACGAGGCACGGGCAACCGAATTCTCTTCTGGATCTCCTGCCATTTCAAAACGCGATGTCACAGGAAACATCGCCTGTGCTGCCAGAAGGCCTGATAAGCCTGTCGGTAATCTCTCTTCAGCTGGGGAATTGAACACAACGCCATAGTCATCTGAGCGTGAAAGGCGTCCATCGTGAAACAGAATCTCTATCTGCTTGGCACCCAAATTCCAAAGTGCCGGTGCGTTTCTGGATATGCGCCGCTTAATTCGAGACGCACCTTCACCTGGAAGCCTGTCAACCCCGACACCCGTTCCACCTTCACCAATCCCGAGTGAGAGCCCATCACCACCGAAATGTGTATGGTGGTGACAAGTGCCGCAGGAAATGTTCTTGTTCCCAGATAGAATTTTGTCGTAGAACAGTAGCTGGCCCAGTTTTACTTGGGCAGCGTTCTGTTCTGGGAAATCATTGGCGGTGAGTGGTGGTGGCACAGATTCTGCGATTGCAGTCGCTGAGAACAGGCCGCTACCGATACACACTAGAGAAGCTGCGATAACGCTTGTTACACGAGTACAGAGAGCGCTTAAGGCTAATGGTTGACTCATACAATATCGTTGACATATAGACAGGAATACATTGTGACGAACAAGTTTGGATTGTTGTGCCTGGTGCTTTGCTTGCACAGCCCGTGGCTCAAAGCGGATGTTGAAAAAGCGCGGGACTTGATGGAGTCGAGTCAGTTTGAAGAGGCGATGCAAGAGTTGTTGCCTTTTGCCCGCTCCGGTAATGCTGACGCTGAGGAACTGATTGGTGTTATGTACGCCATGGGCCTGGGTGTCGAGCGCGATGATATGCGTGCGTTCGATTGGTACCTGCGTTCGTCGCTTAAAGGTCACCCGGGCGCGCAATCTGGAATTGGCTGGTACTACGAAGTGGGGCGTGGAATGCCCGCACCGGATCTTGTGCGTGCTTATGCCTGGTATGTGCTCTCGGCCATTGGTGGCGATCCTGATGCTGCTATCAGCCAGGAAGAGGTCGTCAAGAAGATGACAAAGGCGCAGATTGAGCAGGCGCATAAGTTGATTGATGATTACAAGTCCTGGATTTACCCGCTGGAATAAACGGCTGGTCTGTTGAGCCTGGACTATTCATGCATTATCCAGGTTAAGGCATTACCTTATCAATAAGCGCTAATGTGAAATAGCGATACTTCCTTAAAGCACAAAAAGTAAAGGCAACACTCAGTAAAACACTGAGGTTGCCTTTACCGTTAAAACCAGTAATTAGCCTTGGACTATTCTTGAATAATCCAAGCTTATAAATTACTGAAGATCTTTAGCATTTCCGGCAGCCAGTGCGGCTTCAGTTTCAGCTACTGCAGATGTTAGAGCATCGAAGACAGCTGGGCCGCCGTCAACGTTCTCTTTAAACCAAGCAAACACAGGCTCAGCTGCTGCTTTGAATTCTGCCTTTTCAGCAGGAGATGGCACGTATAAATCACCACCACCAGCTACGAATTCTTCATAAGCTGCAATGGACTTACGCTTAGGAGATGCGAAAGTTGCCTGCTGAAGAGCAGAGAAACCATCGACAATCACTTGGCGCATTTCTTCGCTCATGCCTTTGAATCGGTCATTGTTCATCCACCACAGTGCGCCCATGTAAGCATGGCCGTCTAGAGTGACGTATTGCAGTCCAGCATCAGGGAATTTCATACCCATGATGTCGGTGATACCGTTCTTGGAACCTTCAACCACGCCCGTTTGGAATGATGTGAACAGCTCAGGCCATGGAATTGGCGTAGGGGAGGCGCCCAGTGCTTTTACAAGCTCCTGTGGCAAGTCGGCTACAACCGTACGGATTTTCAAACCATCCATATCAGCTGGAGATTGAACGCGACGCTTAGTGTTAGCAAAGTTTCTCCAACCACCGGTGTTACCAATAGTCATAAGACGAATCTGGTCACCAGATGATTCCAGAGCCATGTCACGCAAGGTGCGGGTGAAGTCACCCGTTAATACGCCTTCAGCAACGCGATCACTAGACATCATGTAAGGCAGGTCGAGAACCTGTACGTAAGGGAAGATACCGGCAGCACCACCAGAGGTGGAGATGTAGATATCGATAGAGCCGTCAGCAATACCTTGCAGACACTCGGCGCCTTTTGAGCACAGTTGTGTACCGATGAACAGCTCAACAGCGATAGAGCCGTTAGATGCCGCTTCTACGTAGTTTTTGAAGACAACCAGACCGTCATAGTCTTCGTCGTTTTCATTTGAGTTTGCGGTGGCGCGCAAAGTTATATCAGCAGCAGATGCAGTGATTGACGTGAACGCCAGTACTGCCGCAGTCAGCAGCATGGAACGCTTCATAATTTTCATAGTACTCCTCGTAGTAGTAACCCGATTTACAGTGTGTAAATTGAAGGCTATTGAACAAAACCTGTTAATCGTGGAATGGTCATCGATATGGCAGGGATGTAGGTAATCAGGAATATCACCACCACTTCCACTGCCAGAAAAGGCAGTATGGCTTTGGCAATAGCCTGTACCCGTTCCCCGGATACTGATGAGGCCACGAACAACACCAGACCCATGGGCGGCGTGGCGAGCCCGACGGTCAGGTTTACCGACATAATAATGGCAAAGTGCACAGGGTGTACACCCAAGTCGGTAAAAATTGGGCCTAATATAGGGCCCAAAATAATGATGGCAGGACCTGCATCCAGGAACATGCCCACAATAAACAACAGTATGTTGATCAGAAACAGCAGAATGTACGGATCATTACTAAGACCCAGAATAAACGCTGCCATCGTTTCTGGCGTGTGACTCAAACTGACCACCGTTTTAAACGCCATAGCGGCGCCAACCAGCAGCAACACGACACTGGAGGTCATCGCAGCCTTAGTCAGGATTTTTGGTAAATCGCGCAATGTCAGTGTCTTGAGCACATACATGCCGATGATCAGCGCGTAGAACACTGCAACCGCTGCAGCTTCTGTTGGTGTAAATACACCGACTAGGATGCCTCCCAGAATGATCACTGGAGTCATGAGTGGGAAGAAGGCGCGCCCCAGAGATTTGCCTTTCTCAGGCCAGGTAGATTTCTTGGAGGCAACCGGGAAATTGTAGCGATTGGCCAAAAGCGTGACCATACCCATCAAGCCCAGTCCAACCAGTACCCCTGGGACAATACCTGCTAAAAATAGCGCAGCAACACTTTCGCCCATAACGTAGGCATAGATTATCATGATTCCAGAAGGTGGAATAATCGGGCCGATGACGGAACTGGCAGCCGTTATGGCAGCCGCAAAACGACGGGTGTAGCCTTGCTTTTCCATGGCAGGAATCAGCATGGAACCCAATGCCGATGTGTCGGCAACCGCTGAGCCTGAAAGTCCGGCAAACAACATGGAGGACAGAATGTTCACATGTGCCAGGCCGCCACGTAAATGACCCATCATGGATTGTGCGAATTCAACCAGACGCTCTGTGATGCCACCTTTGTTCATCAGCTCACCTGCGAGCATGAAGAACGGTACGGCCATTAACGGAAAGCTATCCATGCCGTTGTAGACATTGCGGTACAGCAGGGCAAGATCACGCTCCTGACCGTTGAGTACCAGCATGATGCCGGGAGCAGCGAGCATGCCAAAGAAGACGGGCAAGCCAAGACACAGAAAGAATAGAAATAGAGGTAGGAACCAGACCAGCATCAGTTTGCTCCCGAATCTGTGATGAAAATACTGTTCGAGGATTCATCCGAGTCGTCGTTACCCACGATGAGTCCACGTATCGATCTAAGAATCAATTCGATATTAACCACAGTGAGCAAAATCAGACCGATCCAGAGCGATGAATACATAAAGACAAGCTTCACCTTGACGCTCTTCATGCCAATCAGTTCTAAAGGGATTTTTAACGAGGAGGATGAAAACAACCAGCCACTGTTGACGTGCTTGAGGCCCAGTTTGACGCCTGTCACTAGTACAACCAGTGAGACTAGAAATAGGCAGAGCGACAAGGCTGCGGCTGTTCTTCGTCCTAACAGGTCAGGCAGCATGTCTATCGCAACGAAGCCACCTTCGCGGTAGGCCACAGGTGCCATTAAGCCTGTCATCCACAACATACAAAAGCGCGCCAGTTCATCTGGCCACGGTAAGGCGTTACCGATGACATAACGAAAGAAAACCTGGATTAGGATGGCAAGCACCATCACGGCTATAAAGACTACCGACATACCACGGCACAGAGACCCGGCAAAGCGGTTGATCTTGCCCAGAACAGCAATGGGGAAATTTAACAAACCCATTGGTCGCTACCTCCAGTTAAGTACACGTAAGCCTAAGCTGACTCTGAGTAACTTCGAACGCACAGCTTTACGCTGTGCGTCCAACCACATCACGCGGCGCCCTGAAACCGGCCGAATTCCCCACTAACAAACATAAGAGGATCTCCACCGAAATTGATTGCCCGCAACACGCGTCCTACAACAATGGCGTGATCGCCACCGTCGTGGGAGCTTAATCGTTCGCACTCAAAGCGTGCAACTGCTTTTCCAATAACGGGCACGCCGTGTTCGTTCATCTGCCAGTCGCAAGTGCTGAAGTCTTCAGCGTTGCGCGCAAATAATGAGGCCAGATCGGTTTGGGAATGTTCCAGTACATGAATGGCGTAATGTGGTGCAGTCTCAAACGTTGCGAATCGCAAGGATGCCTTTGCTGGTGCCCAAAGTACTAACGCTGGGTCCAGCGACACAGAAGTAAACGAATTGACCGTAATGCCAACGGGTTTTCCCTCAACGGCGGTGGTCACAATAGTGACACCCGTGCCAAACAAGCCAAGTGCGTTACGAAGATCGTGCTTGGTTTCAGCGGTAGGTTCGAACGCATGCATTACACGCGCTCTCCCGCAGCAAGAGGTGACAGAGGTGGCTCACTGGGTATACGGCCATACACTTCAGGTAATGAACACGTTTTCAGGTTCGGCAGTACACGTTCGCCAAAAGATTTGCACTCATCAAGGTGTGGATAGCCTGAAAAGATGAACGAGCGAATGCCCATTTTTTGATACGCCTCAATCTCGCTCATCACCTGATCGGTTGAGCCAACCAGTGCCGCACCACATCCTGATCGAGCACGACCAACGCCTGTCCACAGATGGGGCTCAACGTAGCCTGCATCGTTGGCTTCTTGTCGGTTCTTAGCCTGTAATGAGACACCCAGTGATGTTGCATCCAACGCACGTTCACGAATCATTTTGCCGTGATCATCATCGAGTTTGGACACCAGCTCTTCTGCGTATTCCTTAGCTTCCTGCTCGGTATCTCTAACGATCATGTGTACTCGCAGACCATAATCTAGCGTGCGATCGTATGTTTCAGCCACAGCATTCACCGCCTTCATGCGTCCTGCCAGCTCTTCCTTTTTCTCAGGCCACATCAAGTACACATCGCAGTGTTCGCCGCACAAATCCAGTGCCGCTGGAGAGTAGCCACCGAAGTACAACAAGGGTCCGCCGTTTTGCTGATAAGGCTTAACGGGTTGGGTTGTCAGTCCTTCAAACTGATATACCTCGCCGTTGATATTGATTTCATCCTGGGTCCAGGCCTGCTTGAGAATTTCCACCACCTCACGTGAGCGTTGATAGCGAAAGGCGCTGTCTGCTTTCTCACCCGGGAAGTCGGAGGAGATGATATTGATGGTCAGACGTCCTTTGAGCATGTGGTCCATGGTGGCGATGGTGCGGGCCAGCATGATCGGTTGCATCTCGCCACAGCGAACCGCTGCCAGCATATTGATGTTCTTGGTCAGTGGTGCATTACCTGCCACAAAGGTTAGCGTGTCCTGACCCACCTGATAAGAGGAAGGACACAAGATGTTGCGATAACCGAGCTTGTCCGCTGTTTGTACAATTTCCGAAGTATTCTCCCAGCTGGAGCGTAAATCGCCATTGGGCACACCCAGGTGCTGGTAGTCATCGGAGCACAGTGGGGCGAACCAAGACACCTCCAGGGCGTCAAGATCTTGGGAGGTAACGGGGACGACGGTCACTTTGAGTAGGTCCTGGGTTGAATTTTCTAACCTTTTTACACTCGAAGGTATAGTGTGTCAATTGTGAATCAATTATAAATGACGCTAATTTTATTGCCACAGTTGCGATTAGGACCATTTGTCGAAACACAGATACAATGAAATGTGAAGTACCTCTTGTGCGCCGAACGACACAGACAGGAAATATCGTTAGATCTTAATGACTGATACCAAGCATTCAAAAAGAGGCAGATTGCCACTGCATCTGGAAATCAGCGAAATGCTGGCGCGTGAGATCAAAGCGGGCATTTTGTTGGACGGTGAGCGTCTGGAGCCGGAGCGCCACATGGCCAAAAGGCTGGGCATTGCGGTGGGTACTTTGCGCAAGTCATTGGCTGTGCTCGTCGACAACGGCATGCTCGAACGTATTCAAGGCTCGGGCAATTACATTCGCAATGTGGACGTTAACAATACGATTTATGGTTTCTTCCGCCTAGAGCTTATCGCAGGTGGCGGGCTTCCCAGCGCCACAGCATTATCTGTCAGGCGCAAAACCAACAGCGGCTATCTCGGTTTTGGTGTGAAGGATGATTACTACCGCATTCGGCGCACACGCTATCTAAATGATGTGCCTGTCGCACTAGAAGAAATTTGGCTCGATGCAAGCTATTCGCATGAACCGTTGAGTAAACAAGAGCTAAGCGATTCTCTTTATCAGTATTACAAGGAGCAGTTGGGGTTTTGGATTGCGCGTGTTGAAGATTCTATATCGATAAAGGCTGCACCAAAATGGCGACCGTCTGAAGTGGGTAAAGATTCATCTAAACAATGGGGCTATGTTGAACGCAATAGTTGGGATCAACAAGGCCGGCAGGCTGAGTTTTCAAAAACCTGGTTTGATACCAAGAAGACGCGTTATGTAGCGCGTTGGAAGTAAGTCAGTTTGACAAAACTAGGCACACAATCAAACGCGAGAATTGGTTATGAGTACGTCATCGACCCTGATAACAGATTGGTCCTTAGAGGCTACGGCTAAAAGGCGAAATGCTTATTACGCGGTCTCTCAGAGTAAATTCGTACCGTTCAAAGATCCGCTCGTTTTCAAACGAGGTTCCATGCAGTATTTGTGGGACACTGATGAGCGAAAGTACATCGACCTGCTGGGTATGAATGTATGTGTATCTGTTGGCCATGCACATCCGATCGTGGTGAATGCTGCAATGGAGCAAGCGCAGGAACTTACGCATTGCACCACCATGTTCTATCACCCTATGCCAGCACATCTGGCAGAAGAGCTTGCTGCGTTGATGCCTAAAGGTCCGGAGTGGGTTGTGCACTTTACAAACTCGGGGGCCGAGGCCATTGATCTGGCCATGGCGATGGCGCGCACGTACACAGGCAACCTGGACATCCTATCGTTACGTACGGCCTACCATGGGCCAACAGCTGCTGCTCAGTCGGTGACAGGCATTGCAAACTGGCGACACCCGGGTATGCCTGGCAACGTGGCCTTTGTCGCTGATCCCAATCAATACCGGGGTATTTTTGGTGCTGGCACAGATCCGTACCTGGATGAAATCGATCGCACAATCGCGACATCAACGACAGGCCAGGTGGCCGCAATGCTGATTGAAAGTATTCAAGGCTATGGTGGGGTTATTGAAATGCCTGAAGGGTACATGCGTGGTGCTGCTGAGCGAGTACGTGCTGCGGGTGGTCTCTTAATTGCTGATGAAGTGCAAACAGGATTTGGAAGAACGGGCGATCATATGTGGGGTTTTGAAGCGGACGGTGTTATTCCGGATATTGTTGTCATGGCGAAAGGTATAGGTAACGGATTTCCACTCGGTGCTGTAGTTGTGCAAAAGCCGGTTGCCGAACCTATGGCTGAGCGTTTTTTGTTTCATACCTATGGCGCTAACCCGACAAGCTGCGCAGCGGCTCGTGCTGTTCTGCAAGTGATTAAGGAAGAAAAAACACAAGAAAATTCGCGAGTTGTGGGTGCCGCTCTACTAGGTCAATTAAAAAGTCTTCAATCTAGGCATGCTGCCATTGGGGACGTGCGCGGTCGTGGACTGATGTTGGCAATAGAGATGGTTAAGGATAGAAAAACCAAAGAGCCTGATAAGGAAAAAACATCTGCGGTATTTGAACGTTGTCGAGAGCAGGGCATAATTTTGTCAAAATCCGGACCTAACCAATCATGTCTGCGTATGGTGCCGCCTATGTGTCTGTCGCTTGCAGATGTTGAGAAGGTCGCTGAGGCACTTGACACCGCTTTTTCAATCGCTTGATTTTAGATGTGAACCTGTCCGGCATGTCTACTTCCAACACTTGCCTTAAGTTTTGCTTACGGGATAAGTGCTTCGCCAAATGACTCCTTCTTTGATGTTGATGCGGGAAATACTGTCGACGTAAGTAGTAACGATCTTGCTGGAGTAGGGACTGTTAGTGCGACATGGTCGTTTCTCTGGAAGTCCCAAGCGTACGTGCATATCGGAGTGGGATGTCAGCAATATCATAGAAGTAACGACTTAACTTGGAATGGACTCATTGCACACCTGTCCATGAAATTGCCGTCATTCGTCGACGACCATACGTTAATGTAAGCACGTCACACATGTGATGTGTGTAGTTGGAGCAAGCTGGCCCTCAAAAGAATCTGTTTGCATAGAGTGAAGATGTCTACGGTGATTTGCTAACGTATTGGGGTGCTGGAGCAATGGGTGAGAATCAGAGCGAGGAGCTGCTATTTAGCTTAGAGCGCAGCTATCGTGCGAGGAACAATTAACTGACCTTCGTTCTGAATTTCAGTCGCTGTGAGCTTGCCGTTGCCAATCTCACAGATTTGACAAGCCAACAAATCGGCAGCGTGGTTCAGGTTATAACGTCCGTCAATCAAGCCTGTGACATCCATATCGACACAGTCCGTCCAGTGCTTAATTGTTTCAGGGTTACCGCATATTTTGATGACTGGCATCAGTGGCATTCCTGAAGGATTAAATACGCCAACCGCGAACAGTCCAATCTGCGCGCCCGCTAAAGCCATTCCACTGAGCGAAGTTGGACTAAAGAAAGGTGTGTCCATGAAGAACAGGCCGCTGGCGGTCGGAGTTTCTCCAAACTGTAGACATCCAGCAAATTTGCTGCGTCCTATCTTGCACACTGCACCCATGGTTTTTTCTGTCAACGTACTCAGGCCGGCCTCAATGTTTTCCAAGGTAGGGTTGACGCCGCGGTAGTCTTTGCCCGACTCAAGCATAAGATTTTCAACATGGGATATACACTGCAGTATTTCGTTGGCAATTTCAGGTGTACGCGATTGTTGGCGAACAATCGTTTCGCCACCAAGGAACTCGGCGGTTTCAGAGACAATCGCACGACCGCCAGCATCAATTAACTGATCTACAAAACGGCCAATCGTCGGATTTGCACAAACGGCTGATGAGGCGTCGGACCCACCACACTCAAGCGCCACCGTCAGTTCAGATATCATCATTGGACGGCGAACGCATTTATTGGCAGAACCATGCAAGCTCTGTAGTTGTTGAATCATCGATGTCACAGCGCTAGCTAATCCACCAGCCGCCATAAGAGATTGCACGATCACTGGTTTTCTGGTATCCGCGAATTCTTCTATCAATGCGTTGGCAGAGGCTCTATCGTGAGTGACAACCAACACGGCACCGACGTTTGGATGGTTGACCACTGCTGTGATCGCACGATTCTGAACCGCGGCGTCCTCACCGCGCAAACCCCTTTCGAACTGTGGGGTCAATGCCAACGTACCTGGTACTCTGGCAGCTGCATTACGGGTCACTTGATCCGTCAAGGCTACAGTCGATAAAGCGACAACGTGATTACGAACACCGGGTGGTTGATCAATTCGATCCCAGCCCATTAATTGGCTGCAGTCAGGCAACGTTGTGAACATGCACATGTTCTCCTGATGCAATCGGTGTGATGGCTAAGCCGATAGTGATTCCATACTTGATCACAGGTGCACCAGCGTTGATTGCACACAACGCAACCTTGTGACCAAATGGAATATTTGAGGATAGGGTAGTGCCATCGGCCAGGCGATTACCTGTAACGTCATAGTCCAGCAGCGTAGCTACATTATCGGCTGGATGCACCTTCAGGCTTATGCGAGTACCAGGTACCCGTGTAGGCATTTTTTCAATCACGCATGCCCTTTCCTGTATACGGCGTGTTCTGTCGTGTAGAACTGGATTGTTGATGAGCCGTTCGAGCCGCCAACACCTAGAGCACTATCTTTTATGCCGATAAATGGCAGATGATTCTCAGGAAAGCTACCGGCGTTCACATGCAGCATACCGCTTTCACTTTCCGCTATAAAGCGTTCTATAACTGGGGACTGCTCTGAGAAAAGGCAGGATGTTAATCCATACGCAACATCGTTAGCTATGTGTAGTGCCTCGTCGATTGTGGTGTAGCTCAGTATGCTCAACACAGGGCCGAATATTTCCTCGCGAGCCGCTTCCATATCCTTAGTTACATCAGAGAGTATGGTTGGCAGATAGAAGTAGCCACCTGAAGCAGTGCTCAATCGTTGACCGCCCGCAGCAATCGTTGCACCAGCCTCTTTGGCACGCAAAACAAAACCTTCTACCTCTATCAACTGTTGCTCACTCGACATGGGACCCATGAGCGCACCGTCAGCTGTGCCGTCAGTGGGAATAATGGCTGC
>JBLIIE010000118.1:0-16464 GCA_047634635.1 Granulosicoccus sp.
GACACTCGGAAACCACTAGTTTTGATCATGTCATCACGACGGTATACAAAGTAGAAATATCCCTCTTCGTCCTTGTACACATAGTCGCCAGTTGCCACGACAATCTCATCAGCGAGCTGCCCTGTTAGATCAACAGCGTTTTTAAGGATCTGCACGGACTTGTAACGCTCGGCCGTATCCGCAGGGGCATTCCAGAACCCACGATAGATATAGCCTCCTCGATGGATCAGTTCACCCACTTCTCGCGGTGCGCATTCCTGTCCACTTTCGTTGATAACGTAGAGTTCCACATCAGGAATGGCTTTTCCGATGGAGTCTGGGCGAATCTTAATTTGCGAGGGATCTAGAAAAGTTGAGCGAAATGCTTCCGTTAGTCCATGCATGGAATAAAAGCGGGCGTTACGATACGTTTTCGCGCAATCATCAATCATACGCTCTGTCACATTTCCACCTGACGACGTGATGGTTCGCACCTTATCAAACAACTCAACACTGGGATGCGCGTACAAGTCTTCGTCGAACATTTGTGAGATGTTCACAGGCATTAGTGGCAATACAGTGACTTGATCATTGATAAGGTGATTGAAGAAATCACCAGGCAAAATAAATCGATGTAAAGCCAAGGTAGCCTTATTTAAAAGCGAACAAAATATTTGATTTAAACCGTAGTCGAGATTAAAAATAAGTACTCCAGAAATAACATCACTTTCATTCAGATCGAGATACTGCGAAACAACTCGAGCAGAATCAATCAAATTGCGGTGAGAGATGACGATGCCTTTTGGCGTACCTGTTAATCCAAACGAATACGTAATAACCGCATTGTCATGGCCATTAATATTGCAATGGAAAGCTTTGTTGTAGTATTTGAAAATCTCTTCAAAAGACGGAATGTCTTTGCCTGCAGTCTCGATGGAAACGATATGCCCATCAAAGTTAAATTCTTCAGTGCTTTCAAGTTTGAGTTTGTCTGTGATGACACACTGAATATCACAGTCGTCGATAATGTACTGAACTTGTTCTGGCTTG
This sequence comes from Granulosicoccus sp., assembly GCA_047634635.1. Taxonomy (GTDB): domain Bacteria; phylum Pseudomonadota; class Gammaproteobacteria; order Granulosicoccales; family Granulosicoccaceae; genus Granulosicoccus. Next base: position 1,030 of record JBLIIE010000118.1, read on the forward strand.
AGAAGACGGGTGAGCGGCACCAATATGTAGTCAGTGGAAAGGATAGCCAAGATAGCAATTACTTGGGAAATATCTTTTTTGGCATAAAGCCCTACTCTGGCTCCCTTTGGCAGATCCAGCTCTTGAAGATACAGAGCAACCTGGTTTACCCTTGACAACAGTTCAGCGTATGAGAGCTGCTGCTCGTTGTACGTTATCGCAATTTTTTCCGGGTGCGACTGTGCTGCGCTGTCCAGCAGATTTCGAATACAGTTTATTGACATGTTGCATACTCCTTTGCGCCTATTGTCCAGATGTCATAGTTAGTATCCAACACTGTCACAGGCTTATGATCTGAATTAAGCAACTTCCGGTAGAAAAATGCCACTACATCTTCGATATCTTCATTATTGAGCACTTTTGTGATCCCACCCGTAAACACAATAGAATTCATTGCGAGCAGCTTCAGAGTGACGTAAGACGGTCTGTAATGGGACATCTTGCAGAGCACAAGAAAAATCGCAAGCTGCATAAGTATCTTGGTTGCCTTTTCACTGTGCTCGGTGTAGATGTTCTCCGTAACCTTAAGATGCATCAAAAGCTCATAGGCATATTCATTCTGTTCAGCAGTGAAAATCAGTGATTGTCGAGATTTAAAAACACCCAGTTTCTTGAATACAATCCGATCATGGCCCTGCTCCGTGACAATGTTGTCGCTCACCAAATCTTTAGAGTAGTGTACATCGGTGGTGGCACCACCAATGTCGAGCAAGATAAACGGATCAGTTACCGAAAAAGATTCATGGATCAGGGGTAGGGATTTATTTACTACGAAGGGCGTGGGATAGATCTGATTGCCGGTGATCTCATAAAGATGCTTGATATCTTCTTTGCCTTCTATGTCTTGTTGGTACAAATTGGTGAGGTATTCCTTCAGATGCTTTTCGACAATATGCAAACGGTCATCGATGATGTTAGGCAACACAACCAATCGTTCCACTGTCGATGAGATGGTAGCTGCATCTTGCGTATTACCTACATAGACAACATTGGAGTAGTCTAGTTTGGCAAGGTAGCCGTTAAGCCGCTCGTCAAACACACCACCATTGGAATCTATACCGCCAACCACAATCACGACATCAATAAGATCACTGGGTATCGAATACTCTTCTATGTTTTGAAAAACAATAGAATCAATTATATTGATTCCTGAGTTGTAAGCAATATTGATCGCATACTTTAAAGAATATGAATGAGTGAGACCAATAATCAGCGCACTTAAACCGCCGTTAGCGGACGAACAAACATGGATATTTTTCGCCTCAAAACGTTGCACGGTATCACCACATTTATGCATTAAGTCGTCAAGGACCAGCTTATTAAAATCCCTAAAATGTTGCTCGATGGACTCTGAAGTGCTGACTTTGAAGTAGGTACTGCCGATATCGATCAGCAGCTTTTCATCACTCATACTCACTGCATTATTCCTATATCGCGGATGATGTCATTGACGATGCTTGTAGTGTCTTTGTTTAGATCACAACACGACTTCTCATAGGCATAACAGCGATCAGGTATCGGTACGTTGCCCCGTTCGATAATACGAATATTCTTTTGAGCGTCACGAATGGTGATCATTTTATTATGGTTTATGATATGCGGTGAAAAAGGTACATCAATGATGCCGTTCTTAATCGAGTTAAACACTTTGCGCCAGAGGGTGTCTGCGGGGTCATTAAACACAGCTTCCATGATGGCGTGCACTTCCGCCGTCAAAATCTCTTCCTCCTGCTCGTCGACGATGGCGGGCAGACCACCTAGAATGTTCAACGTGTACTGAGTGTTGGCCACAGTCTGAGCATTGGCTTCTTTGGTAGGAATACCGACCGCTTCCTCGCGAGTTTTGGTAATGATTTTGTCCGCGCCCACCATCGAGGCGATTACCGTAGACATATTAATGAGCTGATCAGCTGAATCTCTGTTTGTTGGAAACGCTCCCATCCATTGGTGATAGACAAGATGGATACACGCATCTTCACAGCCTATCTGCGCTGCGTAAAACTCCGCAAGCTTTCGAGTGACCGTGCCTGTGACGATGTCCTGAATCATCGAGCCTTGCTGAGAAAACGACACAGAGAAAGATTTAACGCCCTCTTCCAGGGACAGCAGCATCTCCAGCAATTGAATCACAATCGTAATGGATGGCGGCACTAGAGTGGCTGTAAGCGGTCCAAAGGATTCCCGATTAATAGGCTTGTTGAGTGTCGAGTAGTCAGCACACACTCGCTCCACGTATTTCCAGTAAAGGAATGCCTTGTCCAATGGGAAATTCTTGGAATACGGTAGCAAGTAGGTTATCGGTCCCCCCTCGATTTCAAAGATACCAGAAGCAAGGGCAATCTCAATCAACAGCCGCGCATCTGGAGTGCCATGGCGCAGACTCACTGGATGGTTAAAATGCGTCATCATCTTACGGGTGCTGCGATAGCCATGATTGACTAGCGGGTAACCGTTGAGCATGTCGACTTCGTTAGCCTCACTCAATCGCAACATTTTCTTGGCCGTAGTGTAGTCGTTGAGCCGCGTGTTGGAGTCAATGGTTAGTGGCAACACGTCAACGTTGGCATCTACAAAAAACTCGTACAAAGCGAACTGTTTTTCATAGGTAGGAAAGCCTCCACGAGGCTGCACCAGCATTTTGTCTTTCGTGGCGAAGTGATGCGATATAAATAGCTTCTCATCCGCACCTTTGACAAATTCGCGTACCTCATCGAAGTCAAATGAATCGACATTTTCGTTGCCAAGGATGATTTGTCGTTCTTCCTGGAGTTGGCTCATAGGTGTTTCTGTTCCTGCATGTAGTCTTCGAGCATGTCCAAACCGGTGTTCAGATCCACCTGATGGCACACCAGATGGAAACCGTATGTCTTAAATCGCGACACAATATCTTCTGCATTGCCGCTGCCAACCGTAAGGTTACCGCCAATCATCATGATCAGATCATCGAGGCTCTTATACTTGGCTTTGAGCAGTTTGACCTCTCGACCCCACCCCTCAGCCTCGCCGTTAAGCGAAGAAATCAGCAAAATCTCAGCCCCAGTCTCAACAACTGCATCGAAGAACTCTTCCAAATACGTGTTAACACCTAGGTTGAACACCTCGTAGCCTCTCGCATTCAGCGACAGATCCATTAATCGGTTGGCAACGACATGGATATCGTTGCCAATTACACCCGTTACGACTTTCATTTTTCACGTGCCCTGTATCCAGGCGAACATTCTATCAAATGCTCCCTGCACAGAGACACCGAAATGGTAGAATCTTTTGGTTTTAGCCCTTGTCGAAGGGGCCTTGCATTCGTATTGGAGAACTAGGTATGGCCGACTTTACTGCAGATTTTTGCGATACTCACCCAGACAAAACCTCGGTGCTCGGCCCTGGATTCTCAAATTATGGCGGTGCTCCCATGTGCCAAGGTGAGGTGATCACCATCCAGCTGGATCGCAACAATTCAGACCTCATCACACTATTACGCGACGAAAACGGACAGGGAAAAGTCGTCGTAGTGGACGCAAATCAGGCCTACTACGCCATTGTGGGCGAGAAACTAATGCAGTTTGCTCAGGCAAATTGCTTCGCTGGCATCATTGTCAACGGGTACATCAGAGATACGGCGCAAATCAAAGACATACCTGTCGCTCTATATGCCCTAGGCACTTGCTCCAGAAAATCCATTCCCGTGACTCAAGGCAAGCGTGACATCCCTTTGTCGTTCGGTGGTGCTGAATTCCGCCCAGGCAACTACATTTACGCCGATACTGATGGTGTCATTGTTACAACCGAGCCTTTGCCCGCAAAGTTTGCACCTTAGCCCAGTCGCAGAGCGGCAAGAAGTACGTCAATGCGACGCCTCTGGGACGCACTAACCTCAGCGTCAATAAAAATGCAGTATAATACATGCCTCGCCTCGAGTACTACCTTAGGCACAACCAAACAGCAAAACTGCCCTTTGATTAAACCTAGTCACGTTTACTGCTGCACAATTTTAAAGGAAAAGGAGACGCTAAAGGTTCGCCGTCGCTGCGTTGCTATCTGCAACGCAGGCCTGTTGGTTCCAACGGTGCGATCTATGCCCAATGCTGCACTGTGGCATCAGAATCGGTTGGCCCTGTGTTAAAAGCCATGCGGGCCTGCGGCGCGAACTCATGAACAACGTTGACGAGCGTCTCGAATACGAGGAAATGGTCATCGTCCTTTCGGACACCTGCGCCAATGAGGACGACATCAAAGGTTGTGCCCTTTAGTGTCTCGATCAATTGATCAGTTGCACTCTCTCCACTAAAAATAAATCCGCTCGCCGCGTCGTATCCTAAATCGTTTAGTTTTGTCTCATCCGCTCTCAATGCAACTTCCAGTTTCTCCGCATCGAGTCCAGGGTATTTCGAGCAATCAACCACCGATGGGTGCCAACCTTTTATGAGAACTTTCTTCGACATAACGAACTACTTCTAGATTTACGACATGAAGAACTGACCTCTGAAGCATGTAGTCCCGTTGTCGACGCCATGGGTATCAGTTGTTGAATGCTCACGCGTAAAATAACGAATTATCACTTACATGGAAATGGAAACCCGTACGACACCTCAGTCTATTAGTCAGTCGCGTGATTGCGAGCCCACTGTAATCGTTCCAATGGACCACATCGCAAACCTAGGGTTTTGTAGATCTAGCTCTATCTGCAAGCATAGAAGTATTTGTCATTTACCTACACTATCGACAGGCAAGCACATTTCGCTAAATGATTGACACGTTGGGAGGTGCTACCCAGAGCTGGAGAACCCATGTTACCCAATCCACGACGGCCAGTTAAGATTAGATCAGCACCGTATGCTTCTTCACAGGCTATGGTATTTTCCCCTGGTCCGCTTCGCTCCATATGTGTTTGAGCTACTTCGACATCATATTCTTTAGCTCAGGCGTTAGCTGAATCTACATTTTTTCACAAGACAATTTCGCGTCATCGGTAGAACCCATAGTTGTAGCTGTGTGCTTCATTGTTATGGAAAATAATGGTCAATACGAAAAACATTTGATTAAAAAGGACGGCACAATGATACTAGTGTTTTCTATGGAAAAATTCACCAAAGGAAATATCAATGATTACTAGGCCAACTTGAAGGTAAATACCCTATGATCCCTAAAAATTGATCTAACACCGTATTCGTCTATTGACTATACCGAACAATCAGCTTTTCACAGTAAAAATCCATCAAAGACGATCTGCAACAGTTTCTGATTTTTTGTCGTTGTCACAGGTCGATATTTATGTGTTGTGATGCTATACATGGTATGACGGAAAAACACCCGACTAAATAGCGGTGTCATAAACCCTACAGTTGCACTTTGGATTTTAACCCCCTCTCAATATAATGTAAGTTGGAGAACTAAATGTCGTTCTACAGAATCACACAGTTTACTTCCTCAGATATGAGCAAAATGATTGATTTTGCTGAAACTTTGCGAACTGAGGTCGCCGCTGCTGATGCCGAATCCATCGATGTTGTTTCAGTTGGTGAAGGAAAATATCTGGTTATAGCCAAGTATGCTGATGAGGCACTTATGGCAGCTGCAACCGATATCAACACAAAAGCATTTGGAAAAATGATTGCGGCGGGGCTTATCGATGGCGAAAATATCAGCAGCCAATCTGGTGAGACGACTTTTTCTTTCTGAAGTCTCTCTGTAGGTCAGTATTTTGCTCTTCCCTAAAACTGGCTCAACGTATCAAGTCAATGTAATTCGAAAACGCTATAGATTTACTGATATTTTTCGCTACTACATTTAATATCATGCGTTGCGAGCTGTAGATTGCGTGTCGATTATTGCGCTTACAATAAATATTTTGTTTGCTATAAGAAACTCAAACACCAAGCACTTACGGTGGATAGGCACTCTGTCGCTGAATTCAGAGTGTCCCTACCAATGCGCGGTAGTTCAGCGTTGTCATTCAAGTGAAAACCTCGCTATGATGCTTGAGTGCCGTTATCTTACTTCTGTAAATATGTCGTTGTTACTGCGGCAGTCAGTAATCACGGTAAATAGTATCTGCATTATGTTTTCTCTGAGGCAGATAATTCGCATGAATTACTGAAATAATACATGAGGTGATTAACTGATGTTTAACATCAAAGCTTTGGAGCAGTTGGTAAAGAGTGGAAAATTAAACCGCCGCGAGTTTATAACTCACGCTATATCACTCGGTGTAGCAGCGCCATTGGCAACATCGCTGTTCTCACATTCTGCTCATGCTAGGACTCCAAAAAGGGGCGGGAAGTTTATAATGGGTTTAGGGTACGGATCAACCACTGATTCGCTAATTCCCGGTGCTAACGAGAATGGATTTGTTGCATGCCTGTCTTATGCGTTCCAAAATCAGCTGACAGAAATAGATAACAACGGTCAAACGGTACCAGAATTGGCTGAAAGTTACGAAGCCAGCGCTGATGCAAAAACATGGATTTTCAAGATACGTCAGGGAGTGGAATTCCACAACGGCAAAACCATGACTGCTGATGATGTAATAGCTTCAATGAACCACCATCGTGGGGAACAGTCGACATCAGCAGGAAAGGCTCTGCTAAAACCGGTAAGTAGCATTACTAAGAATGGTATGTACGAGGTAGAGTTCATACTCGAAGCTGGAAACGCCGATTTTCCTTCTATTGTAAGTAGCGGGCAGTTCCCGATCGTTCCCGAAAAAGATGGAGTCCTGGATTGGCAGTCATACATAGGAACAGGTGGATATACGCTTGAGTCGTTCGAACCTGGTGTCAGTGCCTCTCTAAAACGAAATCCTAATTACTTTAAATCCGGCCGGGCACATTTCGATGAAATTGAAATGCTTGTGTTGCTGGATACAACCGCTCGCCAAAGCGCAATAATGAACGGAACTGTCCATGCAATCAGCCGAGTGGACCCGAAAACAGTACATCTAATGAGCCGTGCTCAAAACCTGAATATTGTCGAAGCAACGGGTACTTTGCATTACGATTTCCCTATGCGCGTGAATACAGCGCCCTTTGACAATTATGATCTTCGTATGGCGATCAAATTATCAGCTGATCGTGAACAACTAGTAAACAAAGTGTTGCTGGGTCATGGTGAAATTGGTAACGACCATCCGATATCAACCGCTAATCCTTACCATAACGACGAAATGCCTCAACGTGCATATGATCCTGACAAAGCTCAGTTTCACTTGAAGAAAGCCGGCATGGAGGGTGCAACAATCGATTTGAGTACATCAGATGCGGCATTTTCAGGTGCTGTTGATGCAGCCATATTACTTAAAGATTCTGCATCCAAAATAGGGCTCAATATTAACGTGATACGTGAGCCTGGTGATGGCTATTGGTCCAATGTATGGAACAAGAAACCCTGGTCAGCCGCCTACTGGAGTGGTCGTCCAACAGAAGACTGGATGTTCTCAGCAGCCTACATGGCTGGAGGCGAATGGAACGACACAGCTTGGCACACAGGTGCTAAGGCAGATCGATTTAATAAACTGGTGGTACAAGCGCGTGCTGAGCTGGATACCAACAAACGTCGTGAGCTGTACTATGAATGTCAGGTAATTGTGAGTGACGATGGCGGCGCACTGATACCGATGTTTGCGAATTATATTATGGCTCTAGATAAAACGGTTACGCATGACACTATGGCCGGAAACTTTGATTTTGATGGGTACAAAGCTGCCGAACGGTGGTGGTTCACCTAGTCACATAATCTGAAGAGAATAGGAGGCATTAGGCGCAAGCCTATTGCTTTTTTTCTTCAATTTCGCTCAGTTGAGATTGATTGTCGATTGGACAATTAGCGAACCCTAATGGGCAGCTTTACTGCTTAATAATGAGATTTTTTTTCATTAGATAACGAGTCTAAGAAACAGACTTGTCTTAATATTAGGTCGTTGTAAAGAATCTCATCGAGGTTGATAGGTGGACGATCAGTGGCCGCGACACGTCGCGACCACAACCCTAATTAGGAACCCGTTGGGCGAGAGGCTGTATTGCCTTATTATTTCTATTCGGACTTTAGGGCAGCTTCTTGGGCCCGGCTGTAGCTTTCGACTGCAGCACGATACTCCAGAGCAACTTCTGAGTACTGAGCACCCCATTCGGCGGCATCAGGACGGTTCCAGGTGCGGTGCGTCTCACTCAGGATGGTATTTGTAGCGACAGGTATAATCCCTGCCGCTGTCATCCTGACGAGTGCCACATCGGAGGCCATCTTGCTGAAGTCACCCAAGGCATCCATCACAGTGAACACCTTATAGCCTTCAGCATGTACCTGCAGGGCCGGAAAGGCGACACAAAGGCTCGTCCAAACGCCTGCGATCACGAGCGTCTTCCGCCCAGTCGCTTCAACAGCTGCAACGAAATCTGCATTGTCCCAGGAGCTGACTTCACCCTGGCGTGCTACGTATTGGGCACTGGGCATCGCTGCGGGCAGTTCTTCCATGATGGGACCATTGGGACCATCAGGTTCCGATGCCGTATAGATGATCGGTATACCTGGCTGTTCTGCGATCTTGGCAAGTGTAACCGTATTGGCGCGCAGCTCACTGACAGAGATATCGTTCACCGTCTGGAGAAGACCGGTCTGGTGATCAAGTAACAACAGAACCGTATCGTTAGGATCGAGAAGAGCAGCGTTCGCAGCTTCAGTCGGCTCGCGCGCGAGATCTTCGAGGTGCAGTTGAAGTTGATCACTGGCTTCTTGCGCCTGCGCCACGGCTGGAAACACGATCGGCTGCATTAACATCGATGCGCCCGTTGTAAACGCGAGTAAGATTTATCCAAGTTTCTTTATACTTATTATCGTGATTTTACCTGAGGTTAGAGTAGGAATAATTTGAGAATTTGTTGGTTATTCATTGAGGAATTTCCAGGGTGTGTTAGGTTTTAACGATAAGCCGCTTCTTTGATTTCAGTGATTTTTCTCACGAATTTCCAACAATATAGACAATCTCCAACAGTCAACATAAATCGATAATATCATTTCTCTGTGCTCTAATGGAGAACAGTTAATTGGAGGGATGTATGGATCGATTTGAGGATATGCAGACGTTTGTTGCTGTGGCTGACCGGCGAAGTGTCAGACAAGCTGCCGAGCATCTAAGTCGTGCTCCTTCGGCGGTAAGTCGCCGAATAAAAGATTTAGAGGCACGATTAAGTACGCAATTACTGACTCGAACCACACGGCAGATAAGGCTCACTGCAGCAGGTGAACGATTTCTAGTACACGCCAAGCGAATCCTGGCGGAGCTGCAGGAAGCAGAAGAGAACGCTGCGACCGACACTCAGTTGATCAGTGGCGAGCTACGCATCACCATGCCACTCAGTTTTGGATTGGCGCATCTAAATACCGCTATCAGCGACTTCATGCTGGAGAACTCGTCTGTTAACATCGATGCCGATCTAACTGATCGCATAATCAACCTGACGGAAAATCAAATCGACCTTGCCGTACGGATTGGCACCCTTGCCGATTCGACTCTCCGGGCACGTAAACTGGCACCAATCCATCATGTAGTAGCAGCTTCTCCGGATTTTTGGGCTGAGCACGGTATTCCACGAACGCCCGAAAAGCTATCTGGATTGTCCGCCCTTTGCTATTCGAATTTGGCCACTCCACATACATGGCCATGGACAAATTCGGTTGGGCGATCCGGATTGGTGGTGGTCAAGCCTCGATACCGCGCGAGTAATGGTGATGCGCTGGTGCATGCAGCGATTCGAGGTCTGGGTGTCGTCAGGCTACCCACATTTATGATGAATTCCGCCATAGAATCCGGCGAACTGGAACCGGTGTTGCTATCAATAAACTGGGGAGTTGCGGGTTTATATGCACTGTACCCTGACACCGCATTCTTGCCACATCGTACTCGGGCCTTTATCGATTATCTACAGGCTCGATTTGGCGATGAACCGACTTGGGATAAGTGCTTACGAACGCATCTAAAACGAATCCACAAAGCGCCTTCGGTAAGCGCTTATTACGGTTAGAGCAAAATTCGTAGAAATACAAATTCAAGGCGGTTAACTGTTCGACGCGCTGTCGTGCTTCGCTAACGATGAGTTTTCAACAGTATTTCTACACTGGTACGAGCCGGATGGCTTTTAAATTTCAACCTGCTTATGCTGGAGCGTCGTCAGATTTGATCAGCGTTGGTTGAATAGTAGGTCCTGTAACCAAGTCGGCTCACATTGCGACCCGTTTGTATTCGGATAGTGTTAGGTCGTGGTTTCACACGAAAGTCGTAGCCCGAAGATCACTTGATCAGGTATCGTCTTGCCAGCCTTGCTCTGCATGGCTGTCGTCACAATACGGCTTGTTCTTCGACAGGGCACAGCGCGTATTGTTCTGGGCGAGCGCTGGTGTCTGGCGGATGGTCGATAAATTCGATACCTTGCACGTTCAATGGTCCGTTAGGAACGATAGAGATTTGTGGCTGCATTGTCTCGATAGGGGCACAAGTTTGCCCGACTATTTGTAAGCTCAATGCACCGCAAAGAAAATTTGCAACTCCCGCTTGAACCTTCTCGAGAGAATCATTATCCGTAGCAATCCAGTCCTTTGAGTCCTCTGAGCTCAATACGCTAGGTAGACCCTTGACACATAGGGCAGCTCCGGAGCAGATGGAACGACTGAAGCTAATACTGGTCTGCTCGCCAGGATAGAGGTAAGCGGTCAATAAGGTATCAAGCAGCATGTATCTCTGCTGGCTGCAGGTTGAACGGCAACAGCCGCTCAAAGTCTTCTACTGTGCTGGCCCTCGATAACTCTGTCAATACACGTTTGATGTAGGCATAAGGCTCATGACCATTTGCTTTAGCGCTCTCCACCATGCTGTATAAATTAGCACTGTCGTTTGCGCCAGCTACAAAGTAGGCAATGATCGCAGTGACACGCTTCATCGTCGAGTGTGTGTTTAATCTCTACCCTGGGCAGATGATCGGGTAATCGTCGTCGGCCACGTTTAGCTCTCTGGGGTAGCTCACTTGGCGCGATCAGCGTGAAGAGTTCAAGTACGGCACCACAAGCTAGCGCGATACGACAACTGACCAATCTTGTCTCTTCCGGACCGGCTGCTGCTGCGACTGCCTCTACCGTCTAAGCGGGAATAAAATCAACAGATGGTGAATCATCGGCCATCGGTAAAAACCCTTTCTTGATCAACGAGGTTTTCCACTGGTAGATATCTTTGCTTTTGAGATCGTGCAACTTGGCGTACTTCACGATAGAGCCATCCTATGTTGCTGCGCTGAGGACATGCTCTCGCCAGTACGATTGGCGTTTGGTTATTGGTGTTGAGTTCATTGATGCTCCTGTGGCTGATCACTGGAGCAAAGCGTGGCTGATGGGTTGGCGGGATACTAGACGCCGTTAATTAACCGCTTACTAAGCAATACGATTAAACTCCACATCTATTATGCCGGTACCGTAAAGTGGCTTGCCCCGCTCTCTCATAACCCTCACAGCTGTGGAATTGGTTAGTGAGTCAAGATTTTCGATAAAAACAGCTGTGCTCGCTCACTTCCTTGGGCCTTGAAAAACTGATCAGTGGGAGCGTCTTCGACGATGCGACCTTCGTCCATGAAGACTACTCGATGAGCCACTTTTTGAGCAAAACCCATCTCGTGAGTAACTACCATCATGGTCATGCCATCCTGTGCCAGGTTGACCATGACATCGAGAACGTCATTAATCATTTCCGGGTCAAGCGCCGATGTAGGCTCATCGAAGAGAAGTGCGATGGGGTCCATTGCAAGGCCACGTGCAATAGCAACTCGTTGCTGCTGCCCACCAGAGAGTTGCGATGGGAACTTGCTTGAGTGCTCAGCAAGCCCTACTTGCGACATTAATTCACGCGCTCTCTTTTCAGCATCACTGGGGTCTCGCTTGAGTACTTTTACCTGTCCCAGAATGACATTTTGTAGTGCACTCATATGCGGAAACAATTCGAAGCTTTGAAAAACCATACCTATGCGAGATCTGAGTGTATTCAGATTGGTTTTCTTAGAACTTAACTTATCACCGTCAACAACGATCTCTCCCTCGTCGATAGTTTCTAAACCATTGACACATTTAATTAATGTGCTTTTACCTGAGCCAGAAGGTCCACAAACAACTACCACTTCTCCCTTGCTAACTCGGGTAGAGCAATCGTTGAGTACTTGAAAATCACCGTACCATTTGCTGACACTGCTAATCTCGATCATGTGGCTAGTTTTCGCTGAAGGTGACGTGCATAGAGTGAACCTGCAAAGCAGAAAGTGAAGTACACAATGGCAACAAAGACAAACATTTCAACCAGCCGTTGATCACGGTTGGCAATTAATTCAGCGCTAACCAGGAAGTCCTTTAAACCAACAACATAGACTAGCGAAGTATCTTGAAACAGCACAATTGCCTGAGTCACTAAAACAGGAACCATGGAGCGAAATGCCTGTGGCAATACGATGTATCGCATAGTTTGCGGATAGGTGAGACCAATGGCTCGCCCAGCAGCTATCTGACCTGTACGAACACTTGAAATACCAGCTCTGATTATCTCCGAGTAATAGGCAGCTTCGAATAGTACGAAAGCAATCAATACGGAGTAAAAACTGCCCACAGGCCTTCCTAAGAACAGTGGTACTAGGAAATAAAGCCAGAAAATAACCAGAATCAGCGGCAGTGACCTGAAGAAATTGACATAGGCTACTGCAATCCATGACAACACTGGAATCTTAGCAACGCGGATGAGTGCCAACACAGTGCCGAGGACCATTCCCCCTACAATTGCAAGTATGGTAAGAAGAAATGTGACCTTCAACCCGTCAAAAAGAAAGGGAATGTTGTCAAAAATGACTGCATAGTCAAAATCACCCATTGTCAGCAAGCCCCTTAATTAGTCGAAATCATGCCGGGAACGCGGATCCTGCGCTCGACAATACGCATTATCAACATCACAGTGAATGTCACAACGCTGTAGATGATGGTTGCTGCAGTAAAGGCTTCAAAACCTTGAAACGTGTACTCTTCTATTTGGCGGGTCATTGCGGTGAGTTCAACGACACCAATAGTCAACGCAAGCGATGAGTTTTTAAAAATGGTGAGGAATTCACTGGTAAGTGGGGGGATGATTATACGAAACGCATTAGGTAGCAATACATGCCTGTAGACCTGCGGCTCGCTCATGCCTATCGCTTTGCCTGCGTTGCGTTGACCAATCCCGACAGCATCAATACCTGATCTAACTTGCTCGCAAACCCTGGAGGCTGTGTAGAGTCCAATGCCCAAGATAGCAGTAGACAGTGCCGGCATAGGCATCTCTCGCTTCACCCATCGGCCTGCATCATCTGGAAGCAGCTCTGGAAAAACGAAATACCACAGAAATAACTGAACCAGAAGCGGTATGTTTCGGAACAGCTCTACATAAATAGTAGCCACGAGGCGCAGCAAGCCGCTACTGGATGTTCTCATGATGCCTAGGACAGATCCCAGGCTAAAAGCTATTATCCATGCGCAAAGGGACAAGGAGAGCGTCCAGAAAAGTCCATCAGCCAGCCAGCCAATGTACGGATCTCGAAACAGTATCCCCCAGTCCCAGTTGTAATTCATGCTATCTCTGTTTTGCCTTTAAGTACAAGAATTCAAGCTACTTAGGAAGTGCTTGAATTTCGAAGGCAGTTTTTAGAGTTGCCGAGAGTGGCATGTCGATATTCGTTGGACCAGGTACAAACCACTTAGTGTAAATTTCTTCCATTTCGCCAGATCTCATCAGATCAGACATTACGACACGACCGAGACGCTCAAAAGTGGAATCATTGCGCGGTACCATGATCGCGTATGGGTCAAACGACAAGTACCGGCCGGTTACTTGGTAGGCAGAAGGATCTTTGGATTTCGAAATGAGTCCATACAGAAGCACATCGTCTGATCCGTAGGCATCGATTCTGTCGGTATCTAATGCGAGCCAGCCTTGACTGTGATCCTTCACCGGTACAACTTTGACATCTAGTCCCAGAGTTTCTATGGCTGCCTTTATGGCTCTCTCATTAGTTGTTCCTGATGACAGACCTATTATTTTCCCATTCAGATCTTCAATCTCCGTAATACCAGAGCCATTCTTGCTGGCAATCTTGGTGCCGGTGATGAACGTCGTTGACAGGTATTCCACCTGCTTTTGCCGAGTTAGATTATTGGTTGTTGAGCCGCACTCAAGATCGATTGTGCCATTGGCGATGAGTGGGATTCTTGTTTGACCCGTTACAGGCACAAACTTGACGCTCAGGTCATCGTTGCCTAATTGAACCTTGATAGCGTCGACTATTTTCATGCATATGTCGATGGAATAGCCAATAGGCTCTGATCCATCACCGATGTAGGAAAACGGAATGGATGTTTCCCGGTGCCCAATACTGATTTGGCCACGCTCATCAATGCGCTTAAGTGTGGGCGAGTCACCTGCGTCTGCATGGACCTGCATAGCACTCAGACTAACCAGTGCACCTACCAATAGGCTGGGAATTATGTGTTTTTTCATTATGATCTCCATACGTGATATTTGTGGCGAGGCACTTTCAAGGCGATACCATTTTTGAATCTATTCGAGAGTGCTCGGCGACTGCCTTGCCAACATATCATGCCACTGGCGTGTTTTGCACGCGTAAACACACAGTGATGTCTGTCGCGCCTCTACTGGATCAACTAATTGTGTCGCATCACTGGCCTCGTGAATCTGCCCAAAATGCAGGCTCATAGTAATTCTCTGATGCTCGAGCATGAATTTTCTGATTAGAAATCTATACTCTTAACGGTGCCGATCTCATTAAAAGGATGGAACGCATTACACCATCTGCCAAACTGGTTTTCAGAATTTGATATGAATTTGATGTAAGCCGAAAACCAGACAACACAACCATTACAAGCACGCGGGATATTGCCGCGTAATTCTGGTGCGGAATAGTTCATGAAAAATGAGGTCTTGCATCATCACAGTGCAACTTGCCATTGCTTCCAATTATTTTTAGTCGTAACTGGAGAACTCAATATACGGAAAATAAAGACTCACCAATTATGTGGATGCACTCGATATGATTAGAAAATCTATCACTGTGAGCATGGTCAATGGTATGAACCGTACTTACCAATAAGTACCAGCATTGTGTTGTTGAAAATGCCGTACAGGCAAATGCCTGTTAAGTGATTAGCCGCTTGCTCAGTGCAGTCACGGTGGGTCTTTTTTGTTCCGCATTTATTTTCGATTTGGTGTTTCCAGCATTTTTTTTCCGCCCTAGTTGAAATATAGACATGGCTCACTTCTGTAGCTCTCAACCAGCTAGCTGCACAACAAATAATGCTATTGTTGTAGGATGAACCGATTTGATCGAGTAATCTCACTTTTAC
>JBLIIE010000119.1:0-16283 GCA_047634635.1 Granulosicoccus sp.
CAACACCAGAAGTATTAACGCCATCGCGCCGTAGGTCCCTACCCGACTGTCTCGCATGATTTCAAGCTTTCGATCCACATCAAATGCACCCGCGCTATCAGCAACATCGGCAAGACCATCTTCGTGAAAAGCTCCTGTCATTCTCACACCTGTAATCAGCATTAACACGACTGCGACGTTTGCCGGAAGCCACTGATAAACGATTATCAGGAATGTCGAAAGAAGCAAGCCCACAAAAGCGCCCACTAGTGGAAAGTACCGTGTGGACACAGAGAGCACCAGCGCATCGCCACTGCAGAACCTGCCGACCGGTAAGCGCGTTAAAAACATCAGTGCGGTACCAAAAGCAATTAGCTGTTCTTCTAACAAGCGGCTCATGAGCAGAATGAACTATTGGCCCACTGACACGCCAGCATCGGCAAAGCTAGCCATATCAGACATGACCGCCGCCGCACCTCGCAACAGGGGAATGGCTAACGCGGCAGCCGAGCCTTCGCCGAGTCGCATGTCTAGCTGCAACAAAGTTTTCGCGTTTAACGTCTTCAAAGCAACACGATGGCCCATTTCGGCTGACTGATGAGCAAAAAACAATACATCGCGTACACCAGGCCGGATTCGGCAAGCAATCAATGCAGCGGCAGTGACAATAAAACCATCGACAATAACGGGAAGCTTGTGCGCTGGTGCCTCTAGCATAGCACCTACCAAAGCGGCGATTTCAAGACCACCAGCTTCACGCAAGCACTCAAGCGGATCGTCCTGCATACCAGATAGCCTTGTAATAGCATCTGACACTACACGGTGTTTAACAAGCATTTTTTCATCACTGAGCCCTGTTCCACGACCTGTGACAGCTGCGGCATCAGGAGTGCACATCAGGCCTGTCAGTATGGCGGCCGAAGTGGTGTTGCCGATGCCCATTTCGCCCAGACCTATACAGCGTTGGCCATCTTTCGCAGCGCGGACCACCGCTTCGCGCCCTGCCTGCAATGCAGAATCAAGTTCTTCATGAGTCATCGCAGCGGTGTTGGCAAGGTTGCGAGTACCCATTGCAACTTTCTGCTGAACGATGGATGTGAACTGGCTAAGATCACCATTGACGCCGACATCAATCACCTCCAGGGAGGCGTTTGCACTGGCACTTAGAACACAAACAGCCGCACCGCCAGCAGCAAAATTTGCCATCATTTGCAAGGTAACTTCTGCAGGAAAGGCGCTTACGCCCTCTTCGGTCACACCATGATCAGCACCAAAAACTATCACACGCGCTGGATCGACAGCCGGTGAGAGTGTGTTCTGAACCATAGATAACTGAACAGCTATTGCTTCAAGCTGCCCCAAGGAACCCGGGGGCTTGGTTTTGTTGTCCATTGCGCTTTGCGCATCAGCCTGAATGGTGTTTTGTACTGATGACAGTGGGTCTTTCGAGTTCATTGATTAGCATTAAGGGATCAGGCCTGAATTAATGAACTTTTCTCGAGAATTCGTCGCACATGAGCTTCGACCGCCTCGCGATCGGCATCGCTCATTCGAACAAAAAGGGCTCGATAACTGGGTTCATCACGCTTTGTCACCTCAGGTGCTTCGTTTCCGTCCAGAATGCGTGCATCTGTAGTGATTCGACGGCCCGATGGGAACAAGGTAATTGTAAGCCCAATCAATTCTCCTGGGCGTAACAAAATGGTATCGGCAAAGTGAACGCCACCGGCAGACAAACTAACTTTGTGTGTAGGAGAGCCCTGAGTGGAATCGCCATCAAGCAACAACTGGCGAATACGCTCTTCAAGAGCATCGATATAACTCGCAACTGCTGGAAAATTACGGCGCACATCCGCGTAACCGTCTATCTCGTATTTATCTCTCTTTCGGACCCTCTGCGGGGACTGCACAGTAGCCACAATGCCAGCAGCCGGCATATCGGCTAGCTTCTGAATCGTCAACCCTACGGCATCCTGAACACGGGTATATTCGCGGCGATCCCCCTCTTTGGGCAATGTCTCTTCAATATTCATCTCAGGAAACCTTATCAATAAGAGTGAATTAAGTGTAGCTAACCATTTATGCAAATAACGAGCACATCGCTAATCAGCATATTTCGCTATACTGTGTGTTGTGAATTTCGTCCCGGTAGCTCAGCTGGATAGAGCGGCCCCCTCCTAAGGGGCAGGTCGGGGGTTCGAATCTCTCCCGGGACACCATTCACATGCTCAACACTATCCGAAATCGCACAAGCATCACCAGTCGCTATCGTACCTCGGCAATCGGCAAAACAGGTTTCCTCAGGACCCACCTTTTGATAATTCACTGATGTCACCGACATCTTGAAAACGAGCAGACAACTTAAGTAGCCCCCGGGGATGCCGAGGCGCTATTTGTGTTTAGTGATAAAAAATACAATCAACACTGCCAAGGAGCTGCCGTCTTCCATCAGCGCGCCGTAACAAGTTGATTCGCCGCCAAGGACATAATATCCAACCGGATAGATTGGCACCAAAAGTGATTTCCTTGACTACAGATGGTCAGAGCTATCTTTGAATGACTTGAGAGGTGGAAATCAACAAAAACACCACTATGAAGATTGTGTAATGGTCACGCAAAGTAACATAGACGTCATTGCCTGAAACAATGTAACGATTCACGGAAATAGCCACATCGTAAGCGATCCAGAATCAGCGTAGGTGGGATTTACTCAGGAAGCTATTGACTCATGCCTGATTAGCTGATGTTTGACGTTCCAAGTTAGCAAGGCTTCAACAATAAAGATGCAGTAGGTACTTGTAGGGATCAAGTCCATTGGCCTTGGCAGATTCGATCAACGTGTAGTAAATCGCACTGGCTTTGGCACCACGTGGTGTATCAGAAAAGAGCCATCCTTTTCGACCGATAACCAATGGCCTTATCGCATTCTCAACTAGCGCGTTGCTGATGTGCAGTTAGCCGTGTTCACAGTAGGCGATCAGATTACCCCACTGAGTCAAAGCGTATTTTATCGCGGTGTGTGTCAGCGTGTCTTTGGCTAGTTTTGATTCATTTTTCTCTAACCACATTTTTAACTCAATCAGCTTGGGTACAGCATACTGTTGCCAGCACTCAAAGCGTTGATCGGCGTCTAACTGCAACTCATCCATCTTTCGCTCAATACGATAAAGCGCATCACACTTCGAACGCGCAACCATACCCTTGGCAGGGGCTTCTTTGAGTGAATTTTTAGTCAGAACCTTTAGGGCTGCGACAAACTTACGCGAGCGTGTTCCATGCAGCCAAGAACGGTTACATCTGTATTTCCCCCACCTATCTTCTGGCCTGCATAGCCGTCGCACTGATAGTAACGACCGCTGAAGCCTTCAAGCAGTTCACGGGCAACCTTGCCACCACGCGATTTATCGTAGTGAAAAAGCACAACCAGTTTACCCAGAGGGCCATCGCGTAACACCCAGATCCATTTATCACCCGTTGGATCCATTCCGTCCTCTTTGAGCACTTGCAATCAGGTTTCATCACCTTGCAGGTAATCAGCGCTAAGCTGAACCTCCTACATAAGATTAACAACACATTGAGGTTGTTGCGCTAACCGGATAAGCCAACCGGCCATTGTCGAGCGGTTTATTGAAACTCCATAACGCTTGAGAATACCTTCGAGACGGTAGAGTGGTAGAACGTCGCAATATTTAGCAATAATCAGGTAGGCCTTTCGTTGATGTTTGCGCCGCTAGCAATAGCACGAAGACTAGCAAATTCATTCGTTTTTTAAACACTGCTGTGTATATGTCAAATATGCTTAACTTACGATCTAAGCAACAAACTCATAAGGCAGGCGGCGGTGCAACTTCATTAACGCAACGTTGTAACCATCAAGCAGTCAGTTGAGTTGTTCACCGTTGAGTGTGATTAATGGGGTTTTGCCTTGTGGCAAGTGTGTACGTTCTTTAGCTATAGCCTTGTAATAGAGTACAAAACCATTTTCCTCCCAAAACAGGTACTTCATTTTATTGCGTTGTCTATTCGCGAATGAATACAAAGTACCGCTAAAGGGATCATGCCCTAACTTATGTTCAATCACTGAGGAATGACCGCGATGGCCTCGCCGAAAATTAACTACATCGGTGTGGGGAAAACTTGCTTCAGATGGATTCCCGGCCGAAGGGTATTCAATCTCATCATTGATCAATCAGTCGGCCTATCAGTGAAATTGATTGATCGCTAATACCGCTGATCATCACACCGTTGTGCAGGTGGATTTGAAGCTCGGCTGTGTAAACGCTTTGAGCTAGTGCGACCAGTATCAACTTTGATGAATTCGTTTCCAGATCAATATCTTCATGCACTTTCTCAGAGAACTTTGCATGCCAATAAATAAAACAGTGATAGGTCAATTCATTGTTGCGGCAGTATTTAGCTTTGCTGATACTCTGATTATCACAGGCTACACTGTGTGCCTACCAGTACTCTTGAGAATTGCGTACAGCGTCGTTTGATGACACAGTGATGTGCTCCTGGTTATAGAGTACACATTCTTGCGCGTACGCTTGGTTTTTCCTACAACACTGACTCTAATAACCCTGAAGGTTAATTTCCATGTCTCAGATTTTTGCAAGTAAATCACTATTTATACTAAGATTTGTAGCATTTTTGGGCGCCTGATCATCAAACAACAGATTCATCATTCCAATCCTTATCACGCTACCTGCATCAATGCGCATTGATGTACTGTTCAAGGGTTAATCAACTCAACAAACTCAAAGCTGACTTATATGAAAGGCATATTCCACATAGATAAATGTGGAAGGTATTAACACTATGCAAACGTCCAAACGAAAACCGGGCCGCTGTGGCCCGGTAAAAAGTCTATGTTGCGTCGATAGAAAACTAACTCTTCGGTTTCTTTAGCTTTTCAAAACCCTGATGAGTTATCGGTGTTGTATTGTCTAATCTGGGATGGGACGCTCGGAATGAGGCGTATAAATCTTCTTCTTTATCCATGGCAAGCAA
This sequence comes from Granulosicoccus sp., assembly GCA_047634635.1. GTDB lineage: Bacteria > Pseudomonadota > Gammaproteobacteria > Granulosicoccales > Granulosicoccaceae > Granulosicoccus. The sequence continues at coordinate 4,990 of JBLIIE010000119.1, forward strand.
CGTACTCTTGAGAACGTGTATCGCTGCCAACACATCACCCGTATGTCCAGATTCGGATATGGTGTGCATGTTACGCGTGGGAAAGCCCACGGATGTTGCAGCGCTATCCACACTAGCCAAAACGGCCGCCATCCCATCAGTACCGGTATCACGACCACTGACATCCAACTGCATAGGAATGCCCTCATCCATAGCAGCACGTTTGATACGAGCGTTTAACTGCTCGCTAACGATGGCACCTGCAGACAAGGTAAACCCTTTACCCATTTCTAAAGGTTGCATATTTCTATCACTGATACCCGGAGCTGCCGAGTAGTCGTGATTAACATCTATAGCAATGAGAACGTCTGGAGCCATTTCACCAGCAATAACCCGACTACCGAATCGACCAATCTCTTCATGCGATGCAATAGCGTATAACACGCGTATGTTCTTAGTGCCGCCTGCCTCAACTACTAAGCGCGCAACCTCTGCAGTTACGAAGCACCCCAACCCGTTGTCCAGATAGGCGCCATAGAAAGTATCTGGACTGAACCCTTTTTTGATTGGGCGATCCAACAAAATCGTATCACCCGGCTTCAAACCAAGGCGTTTGATTTGATCTGCCTTGTTTTCACCGTGTATCTGCAAATCCAGATACAACGAGTTTGGTCGAATACCCTTATCTCCAGTGCGCTGCGCAGGGTCAGAAAAATGAATAGCTCCCATTGCTTCCACTGTCCCACCAGAAAGTGAGCGATACTCACCAGGCACGTCAGGGTTTTCACTGAATACGGTTACCTCATGACCTATGAGGGTACAGGGCAGGAACGAATCACTATTAATGTAGATTTTGCCGTCAGAACCTATTTTTCTCACCTGCATACGTATCTTGTCAGCATGACCTACCAACATGACGCTGAACCTGTCATCTTCGCCCGGGTGGGAATCCCACACGACCCCCGCGTTACCGACAAACTGATGCATTTCCCAATTATCGGGTTTAAAGCTATCGAAATACGGTTTCAACACACCCAGCGTCATGGCAGATTCAAGCCCTACAGGGCTAGGCGCTTTTACGATGTCGCGCATGATCTCGAACTGATCATCCGGCATGGGTTCCGACCAAGGCTTAGTTTGCGTCATAGTGTTCAATTCTGTGTCAATTTAAGAGAAAGACCAATTATATGGGGACTAATATCGAGCAATTCACTGTTATCCTCGGCTTTTACGCTGACCAATAGCAAGCCCAGTAAATATCAGCACCAATGATAACCACATTATTACTGACGGTTTTTGAGATAGGAATAACCAGCTCCAAAACACCGCAAACAATGGAATGAGATAGCCCACGTTAGACATAAACACCGCACCGTTGCTTTTCACAATACGCACACGCAAAACATAAGCCGTCGCAGTGGGTCCAACCGCCAAAAATAACAGGGCACTCATGCTGCTTGCCTGGTGCAGCTGCTCCCAAGGCGGATACCACCACAGAAGCACCGGTATCAGGATGATTGATGCGACCGTGAGAGTGCTGGCAACCAGCACAAGACTGGGCATATCTGACAACTTTCGAATGAGAATTGCAGAAAGCGAGTAACAGCAGCCCGCCAAAACCACCACGATCATGCCAGCAAGGCTGCCCCCACCTTGCGCCTGTCCCTGCCACATCAGTACGATTACTCCCAAAAAACCAACTGCGAGCCCTGCCAGCTTGTTCCAGGCGAACCGGTCATCTCGCGTCATGTAATGTGACAACAGCAGCGCGAAAAATGGCGATGTCGCCAGTAATATTGCCGTTGTTGAGCTGTCAATTCTAAGCTGGCCCCAGCCAATGAGTGAAAAAGGCACCACGCTGTTCAACAGGCCGATAGCTAGGATCAACCACATACTCCGTGTGTTTAGCTTGGGGATCAAGCCCTTCCAATAACACACTAGGCACAAAATCAGTGCCGCCAACATAATGCGATACGCCGCAATGGCCACTGGAGCAAAATCTACTAATGCGATTTCATTAAGCAAAAACGTTCCTCCCCACATACCAGCAGCCGCGAAAAGCTGGATGTAGTCCATAATTCCGGCTTTTCGTATCGCCGGTCCGTTTCTGTCTAGCAAGATGTTATTGGGAACTCGTAGAATCGCATCTGGAACAGGCATCATGCCAGCTCAATCGCTGGATCACAGCACTAGGAATAAACTTTTTGTAACGACCCACCGCTCATTTTGACATCCGAACCGCTCTTAAGAGTCTTAAGAACGGTTAGCGTTCCAGCCTAAAAGAACACTCTGGCGTTATTCAGCGAGTTCTTGCCATCGGTGACAGGCAACATCGTGCTGTAATCCTAATTTAGCAAGTTTCGGTTCTTCTTTACGGCAGATGTCGATTACGTGTGGACAGCGTGTGTGGAATTTACATCCAGGTGGTGGGTTGGTTGGTGATGGAATCTCACCTTCAAGCTTCTGTCTATTTCCCTGATCATCAGGATCAAGAGACGGGATTGCTGATAGTAAAGCCTTGGTATAGGGGTGTCGGGGTGCAGCGAACAGTTCTCTAGTAGGTGCGGTCTCAACTAAACGACCAAGATACATCACCGCCACGTGATCACAGGTATGTGCCACCACACTAAGGTCGTGGCTGATAAAGAGAAAGGTCAATCCCATATCCATCTGGATTGATTTCAATAGGTTCAACACGTCTGCCTGTATCGACACATCAAGGGCTGCAACGCATTCGTCAGCAACAATAAATTTTGGCTCAGAAACTAATGCCCTGGCGATTGATATTCGCTGGCGTTGGCCACCGGAAAAGGCGTGGGGAAAGCGCCGTAGGTGTTCGAGATTAATCCGGCATTTTGCCGCGATTGTGCGAACCCGTTCATCCGTCTCGTCTCGGCTATTTGTTAGCCCCATCACTTCCAGTGGTTCGGCAATAATATCGCGTACCGTCATGCGCGGGCTAAGGGCGGCATAGGGGTCCTGGAAAATGAGCTGTGCACGTTTGCGATACTCTCTCAATTCGTCGCCCTTAAGCGATGGTAAGTCATAGCTAACTTCACCGTCCGAATAGGTTGCCTTGCCACGGGTGATGGGTGCCGCGCGCAATAGAGCGCGTCCAAATGTGGTTTTGCCAGATCCCGACTCCCCAACCAGTCCGAAGAAGCTACCCTTTTTAATATCAATGGAGATGCTTTCAATTGCACGTACCACCGGTTTAGGACCAAACAGGGTGCCCCGCAAAGGATAGTGGACCGATAAATCGTCGGTGGAAATGAGAGTCTCGCTCATGCCTGCGCTCCCTTTTCCTCTTGCTCTGCTAGAAAGCAAGCAACTTGATGTTCACCTTTATGCGCTGTGTAGACTGGCACACTGGTTTCGCATTCCGTACCCAGCGAGACTGGGCAACGGGTATTGAAAACGCAGCCGCTTGGTCGATCAAGCGGAGAAGGGATATCGCCCTTAATGGCAGTTAGCGGTGTGTCGAGATCATCGAGCTTTGGTAAGGCATTCATTAGCCCCTGAGTATAGGGGTGTCGAGGGTTTCTGAGCACCTCTCGCACTGTTCCCGTCTCAATCAATTTGCCGAGGTACATGACCGCAACTTTATCCACAGTTTGTGCGATGACACCCAAATCGTGAGTGATGAACAGAATTGCCATATGAAACTCACCCACCAAGTCTTTCATCAGGTCTATTACCTGCGCTTGGATTGTCACATCCAGTGCTGTGGTGGGTTCATCGGCGATCAGCAATTTTGGCTTGGTCGATAGGGCCATGGCAATCATTGCTCGTTGGCGCATGCCACCGGAAAACTCGAAGGCGTATTGGCCAAAGCGTTGCGCCGGATCTGGAATTCCCACCCGCGCCAGCATCTCGATGGAAATTTCTTTCGCTTTCGCGGCGTTCATATCCGAATGGATGAGCAATTGTTCAACCATTTGACTACCAACCGTAATAGCCGGGGCAAAACTGGCCATAGGTTCCTGGAAGATCATGGAAATTGCACCACCACGGATAACCATACGGTCCATGGGCTTGGTCAGTGAAAATACATCTATGGGTTTATCATCGATATTCAGAGTGATGCTGCTTTTGGGGTCGTAAACAGCATTATCCGGATTGAGTAGCATCAAAGACTTGGCGGTAACCGACTTACCCGACCCACTCTCGCCCACCAGCCCAAGAATTTCCCCCGGTGCGATATCGAAAGAGACATCTTCGACTGCCGTAATAAGTCCTTCATCCGTTTTAAAACGAAGAGTCAGGTCCTTAACTGAAATCAGCGGCTCTGTCATTTTTTCGTGTCTGCATAAGGGTCAGCGGCATCACGCAGCCCATCGCCAACAAATACAAAGGCGAGAACCAGAGTGATAAAGAATATTACCGGGATAAAATTCCATTGATAATTAAGTAGGACGTCCGCCTTAGTGACGTTTTGCAGCATGACCCCCAGCGAGTTGACTGGTTCCTTTAAACCCAGGCCTATAAAACTGAGGGCGGTTTCTGAAAGCACCATGTACGGGAATGAAATAATCAGATCGACAATGATGTAACTGGTAAAACTCGGCAGCAGGTGGCGCCCTATGATATGCCTTGCAGGCGCACCGCATAGCTGTGCCGCGAGCACGTATTCCTGATTGCGCTCGGTAAGCAGGTGTGTTCGAACGCGTCTCGCCAGGGTCGGCCAACCAATAAATCCGAGAATGAGTGAAATGATGAAAAATCGCCCCTCTGAGCTCACTGTATCCGGAATAAATGCGGCAATAGCCATAAACAACGGGATAGCAGGAATTGTTCGCACCGCATCGGTGATCATTTGCAGTATCGAGTCGATCCACCCGCCATAGTATCCGGATACGCCTCCTATGATTAGGGCTAAGACGAAGGCTATTAGCACACCGATGGTTCCAACGGCAAGGGAGGTGTTAATCGAATGAAAGGTCCTAGAAAAAATGTCTTTACCCGTGGCATCGGTACCGAACAAGTGAATCTTGCCCTTATCAACGCCAAAAGCATGTCTTTCGAAGCTCATGCCAAACATTTTATAGGGGTCCCCTTTAGGGAAAAGTACAACGTAGCGCCGTGCATCTCTATTGACCTTCGTTACCCAGCGGAAATTTGTCTTGATGGAACGCGTTCTTTCGTAGCTGTATATAAACGGTCTAGCTGAAAAACCATTCTCATCCCAGAATTTAGGAATTTCCGGAGCACCATTCTGATAATCCTTATTCCGGCCTGCAATAGTCGGGTCATAAGGGGTAAGAAATGGCGCAAAGACCCCAGACAGTACCAACCAGACCAGAATAGCGGCACCCACCATGGCGGCTTTTTGCTTTTTAAAACGAGACCAGATTAACTGACCCTGAGAGGCAGTGTAGTAAGCCTCCTTACTCTTCTGGTCTGCATTGACGGCAATGTTGGCAGTATCTGTCATGTAGGTTATTCCAGAATGCTACGGCGAACGCGAGGATCAGTGAGCGCAAGTATGATATCGGTAATGAAATTTATACCTACAATGCTGGCTGTCAATAAGAAAATTATCGCTCCTGCCAATTGCTGATCATTGGATCGAGCCAAAGCCTCGATCAATAGCGCCCCAGCCTCAGTAAGCGTTAATATCAGCGCAACGATAGGAAGCTCATTGAAAATTCGATTGAGATCAAATCCAAGGGAATTAACGATGGGTCCCAGGGAGTGCCGTGCCGGATATCGCCATAGCAACTTTCTCCCCGTTACACCACGGGCGGCGGCGGCGGTGACATACAGTTTCCCAACTTCGTCAGACATTAGTGCACGCACGGTCTGGATGGCAAAAGCAGTAGCCGACCAACCGAGAATAAACACAGGCAACCAAGCACGGGACAAGAAATCTATAACCCGGTCATAAGACCAGTCGGCGTTGCGGAATTCTTTAGAAAACAGACCGGTTAGACTATCCCCGAAATAGACGGTCGAAAACAACATAATCATCAGTGCAAGCAAAAAATTGGGCATCGCCAGGCCCAGATAACTGACGAAACGTAGACTATTATTCAGCAGCGCATTCTTCGATGTGGCAGCAATGATTCCTACCGGAATCGCAATCAGGTAGGCAAGTACCAGCGAGGTCAGGCAAATAGCTAGGCTGATCCAGAACTTCTCCCCTAGAAGTTGGGCGATATTGACACGGAGAATGCAACTGTTGCCAAATTCTCCCTGGAAGGCGTGCACAATCCAACTACCCCACCGAACAAGATAGGGTTTATCCAGGCCTAACCGAACCCGTTCGGCATCGATGTCAGCAACCGATATTTGGCTGCCCTGAGTGTTTTTAAATGCAAGATATCGTTCGGCACAATCCCCAGGCACAAGCTCCATGAGGCTGAAAACGATAAAGGAAACCATGATTAGGGTAATCACCGCTAACGTGGCGCGCGTGGCAGCGAAGCGAGCAAATTGATACATCGGTGCTTCTATGCTCCCTTAGGTATTTAGGGTGTTTGAAATATTCACTTTTGCAGTTTTTCAACTCAAAAGACTTGTACTGTGGCTGCGGGCACAATGACCCGCAGCCATTCACATCTATAACAATTCGTTACGACTCGTCAAGCCACCACTGCGTGGGGCGATACGGATAGGAACGATAGTACTCAAACGAGTGCGTTGTGTACTCGACGACGTTTTGCACCGCGTTGCGATGGTAAATCGGTGCTGGTACTTGGACCGTACCGATAAACAACAAGTTGCTAACCAGGTTTTCAACTAGTCGTGCACCCAGTTTGTCCGATTCCGGTGTGCCCACGAGTGCAGACTGGAACGCAGAGATGTCTTCCATCATTTGCTTCGCATAATCCGGCGGCTCTACACCGCTGGCGCCTTCCGAATCAACCCATTCTGCCCACAGCATATTCGTGCGCTGAGTAAAATAATCGTGATATGGCGGTACCCAAATCTGGTTGGTACCTAACACGATGGCGAGAGGCTGGCCGTTACGCCACATGGTGACATCAAGCTTGTTGGAAGATTGCGCAGAACGGTATTCATCCGGTGTAACTTCTTTAACCGTAGTCTGAACACCTACCGCACCCCACTGCTGAGCAACGAGTTCCACTAATGCAGCAGGGGCACCCTGTACCGAGAACTGCAGGTTAATGACAAGTTTATCGCCGTTGAGCAATTCACGGGATCCGTCTCCATCGACGTCATTCAGACCCATCTCATCCAACAACTTGTTGGCAAGGACAGGATCATACTCAGAAAAATGTTGCTTCCACTTTTCCTCAACGAATGGAGGTGAATCCGTGAAGCCTACATACTGCTTAGGCTCGCCCATACCGAAGAAGGCGGTCTCGTTCATTTCGTCGCGGTTCATGGCGACCGACATGGCCTGACGGAAGCGCAGGTCAGAAAAGACCTTGCGTTTTTCCAGATTCTCATGGGTCATGTTTATGCCGAAACTAGCAATCGTGACTTCAGGGCGCAGTTGAATGGTGTAGTCACCTTTCTCCTGATTTTCCAGTAGCAGAGGCGCGGTGGACAACTGCAGCGACTGTGCCTTGAAGTCCACTTCGGCGTTCACTAGCTTGAGCAGACGCACCTCGTCTTCATTGACGAAAATTTCGTCCTGCTCGCTAACATACGGCAGCTGATTACCCGCGGTATCGATCTGGAAGAAGTACGGATTAGCCACCAAGCGACGGCCCTCGGTACTTTCCGAAATCAGGATGTGTGATTCCAGGGTCGGTACCGTGTCAGCAGGCAGATTGGCCGCCTTATCTGGGCTTCTCAGCATCGGCGTTGGCGTATCTGTCCAGTCCGAGTTGCCGTAGTAGTTCGATAATACTTCGAGACCATTTTCAAAACCTGCAGCCACGGCCATCGCGTCTGCTTCAGGGTTCAGCTCTGGATCCCACTGACCGAGGAAATGCTTGGGTTGAAATCCCTGAGCATAAGAATTGGCAAAATGCGCCAGCAGTCCCGGCTTCGGTGCCGGCATATTGAAACGTATTGTTTGCGGATCGAGGACCTCTAAGTTCATACGCTCTCCACCCACGAGCACATAATCTTTGGGCTTTTCGAACACTTTAGGGTTCATCGAAAGATTGTCGTACCAGTACTTAACGTCTTCTGCACCAAACGGCGCGCCATCGGACCACTTGTGACCTTTACGCAGGAAGAAAGTCAGCTGAGTGAAGTCTTCGTTCCACTCCCAACCTTTGGCAACGTTGGGAACGATGGTTTGTAAATCGTCGGAAAAACGCACCAAGTTGACATGGCGAACCGCTAGAAAGTCAGACGTACCCGCTTCAGTTGCGTTCGACATCATGTCGAAGACGCCACCATATTGCCCAATTGATGCGTAAGGTGCGACTACCAAAGGCTCTTCAGGAAGACGCTCTGCCAGAGGTGGAAGATCTGGATTGCCACGGATTTGACCATTCAATTCAGAGATTGCAGGGTTTTCAGCGAACGTCATCGTGCAGTTAGCTAGGGATTGAAATTCCGCTAGGTCGTACTGCTGCGGGTACGCCCCTGGGGCCACACCCATGAGATCGTCTACCGTTACTGCAGGACAATCTGCAGCCTGCGCGGTTGCGCCCAGCAGACTAAGTACTGCTGTAAATAAAATTTTACGTTTCACTATAACCTTCTCCTGTTTATTTGCTTTTTGTTGGTTTTGTTGATAACGAAGTAAGAAGAAATCACCCTACACATTTAAATTGTGTTTTGATCATTGCTGTTGTCAATAATTACATAAGATGTTGTGGATGACTATTTTACAAATCCAATTTACAAACCAAAAGTCTCTCCACCATTACCTATAAGCCATTCTTCAGGAGGTTGTCAACATGGTGGCTATCTAAAGGCACCATAGCTTGAATCATTGACTCCTTCACAAAGTGGACCAGATATTTTTTAACAACAACATTCTCATGGGATGAGCTATCACCTCTATACCACTTTACCGTTCAAGTATTTAACACGTGTGAATAATCAGTGTTTCGAACACTTTTTAAATTCGGGTGACAACGCTCAGTCTGAACGTTGTCTGCATTAATTTACCGCAGCAATCGCAAGGTACCGCACCGTTTCGATGCATCGACTAATGCATCGATATTGCGCTTACCCTTCACAATACCCCGTAATCGATGTATCTGTCCAACAGCGCGGTCGTGTCTCACGACGTACTGGCAGAATGAGTGCGAGAATGGATTTTGTCTCTTACTATTTAAACAAGGTTCGGTTAAACCTAACTGGCTGTTTGGATATAGTCTATTTTTCTTGATTTTTACAAAACAATCAATTATCTAGAGCATTACTAAACAATACAAGTCTAGAACTGAATCCATTGGGCCAACTGAAAAGTGTTGTTACTAGAGACTTGGCAACAAGTGGCGGATCTGGCTAATGGTGTGTATTTGCATTCCTTGCATGACACCAACAAGGTAGATGAGCGGATTTACATCGTGCAGTTTGCAGATGCTGATTAATCCCTGGATAACTCCAACCCGTGCAGCTCCCAAATCCATCCAGCAGACCAATCATTTTCGACGCCCCATCGGAATAGGCAATATCAGTCTACCCATGCGATTTCGTTAATCGCCCCCCTTATATATCAGCAGCTACGAAAAGCTGGACATAGTCCATAATTCCAGGTTTTCGTCTAGCCTGTCCGTTTCTGTCCAGTTAGGTGTTATGAGAACTCGAAAGTTCGCCTATGAGACAGGCATAATGCCAGTTCAAAGGCTCAATCACACCACTATGAAAAAACTTTGCCTCACAGCTCTACTGCTTATCCTGACTTCTGCGTTGCTCTTAAGCGCCTGCGGTGGCGGGTCAAATGGCTCTGCGCCCCCAGGATCAGACGACGGTGGAAGCACAGGCACTGCCAATGGTGGCAGTACTGGCACAGTTGACGGTGGCAATGACTCTACTGATGGCACGACAGACGGTAACAGCACTGCTGGCGACAGCGGTAGCGATTCATCACTCAGCCATGTCGGCAGTCCGGCGCCAATCAATGCCGTCGACCCGACCTCTACTGCTTTCTTCTCCGCACGTGGCCGCGACAAGGCCGCAGCCATACCAAACAACCTCGCTGTCGTCTTCGATATTGTCGAGAATCACGGTGGCGATGCTTTTCCCAATGGCACAACACCGAGCTGCAGCAGCCTCGGCGCGCAATACAGTTCTTGCAGCATAGCCAACCTGCATATCAAAGATGCGACAGGCTCTTTAAATGATGGCAATTGGAGACTGTACTTCCACAGCATCCGTCGCGTCCTGCGAGTCGATAGTGATGAATTCACTGTCTCTCATGTCAACGGTGATTTGAACTACGTTGAGCCCTCTACCGGTTTCACCGGGTTCAGTGGCGACATTAAAACCATTGCCCTGGTGATGGAATACAACTACCTAATCGAGTCTGACTTCATGCCACGTTACTGGTTGGCCAGAGGCAGCAACGTTACGGTTATCGAGAACACCAACAATGACACCGATGAATCACAATACGCCACAGCTATCAGCGGAGAAAATCGCCGAGCATTCAACGGTGAACCTATGGCGCTTGCTACCGCTACATCTCGCTTCACTAAGAATTCAGATGTTGAGACTGTCGCTGCCAATCTGTCTGCAGCAGACATTCAGTCTCGTATTATTCCTCGCCCTAGTACTATGAACTTGGGTACAGGCACCCTCGATATCGGTAACGGATTTTCCTTTACTGGAACTCAACTAGCTGCACCAGCAATTGTCGCGCTTAGTGGACGACAGGCGCAATTTATGAGCACAAGTGCAGGTGTGCCTTTGTCGGCAAGCATTAACGCCTCTCTCGGTGCTAACAGCTACACCATGGAGATCACCTCTACAGGTATTAACCTGACTGGCGCTGACGAACAGGCATTGTATTACGCCGCTCAATCCCTGCTCTCACTCGTGCAACCAGGTGTAGGAACAATTCCTGTCATGAACGTGTCAGATTCGCCAAGATTCGACTATCGCGGCATGCATGTCGACGTTGCACGTAATTTCCATTCAGTATCATCACTGCAACGTCTTATAGATCAGATGGCCGCCTACAAACTTAATAAGCTGCATATACATTTAAGTGACGATGAGGGATGGCGCTTGGAAATTCCATCATTGCCTGAATTGACAACTATCGGCGCACGTCGAACCTTTCAGGTCGATGCTGCTGGCAACGTAAGCGAAGCTGGTGGCTTGATGCCGCAACTAGGTTCAGGCCCCACAGCCAGCAATCAGGGCACCGGGTTTTATTCACGCAGTGAGTTTATCGCCCTGCTCCGCTATGCCGACGATCGCTATATTCAAGT
>JBLIIE010000120.1:0-16237 GCA_047634635.1 Granulosicoccus sp.
GGCTTCAGTGGCGTCCAGTAGCGCATCACGAATACGTTGATCAGGCTCATTCATTTTTTTATCCTATTTTTAAAACATCGGCCCTTTAACCTTAAAAGGCGGCGTCGCAGTATTGTAGCGCTATCTTCAATCGACATGCCAAATTTGATACCGAAACCCGAGAATAGGTATTGACAAGTTAACTCTCTAAATCCACGAAAATCCGCATCAAATCACTATTACATTTCCGCTGCCTTTTCCCAAGACACTATGTAAAGCTGCCGAATAAGGACTACCCCAGGGGACAGCTACAACTTAACAACTTAACTTCTAACTCAGCTGGTTAGAGTAGCGGACTCATAATCCGTTTGTCCCGGGTTCGAGTCCCTGTGGGCCCACCATTTTCTACGTATAGGTCAATGCACTACAGAATTCGATCTCCCTGTCAGTGCATTTTTTTGCCTACACACCGCTTACACACTTCTTTTTGGTGCTTGCACACCTTTTTCTAGCGTCAAATCCTTGGAATTCGCTGGCACACTAATTGTGTAGCAATCACATTGCAGACTCTACTAGACGCCCTACTTCCCACGCTTAGCTTATGTAGCAGTAATCAACGCTAACGATCCTTCTATTGCTTAGAAGCAATCTAACGCTGTCTGTATAGGTGACTTAGTGTAATGTCCGTTGAACGGACATAGTTAGAGGGATGCTGGCTTGAATTTGGCGAACCGTAATGGCAGCAATAGAATTATAAACCACATTTTTTGAAGAACGGTCATGTATGGTGATTGCTGATGATTATTCAAATTTAAGACACTGTGACGTGATGAGCCTTTTGATGGTCAATGGCTGTCATGGTGCTGATCTGCCGGATGATCACTGGAAAGGTTTTTCCCATACCAGAGATACCACAGTATTTTTTGTCAGCTCCAATAATTCGAGACCAGAGAACAATCTTCAACAGAAAATACCGGAGTATCCGTAGTATTTGGATCGTTTAACTATGCAGAGATTCCGTACGACGCTTCAATTTTTGCGTGGCCACAGGCTACGTGGTCCCAACGGTGGACCATGGGACTATTACGACAATTCTGCCTAACAGATATGCCCTTTAGGGTAGTTGAGATCTTGTGGAAGCCGCAGGTGTGAGGGGAGTGCTTTCGGTGCCGCTCTCACCACTTTCGCTTACGCGATCGTCAGCTTTGCTGACATAAGTGGCTGCCGCTGAGGTGGTGAATACGGGGAGATAGTGTTTATGTTTTCGCCAGAGGCGAAAGCCATAAACCTGGTGGCCGGAGGTGGAATCGAACCACCGACACAGGGATTTTCAAACTTAGAGGCCGACCTTTAAGTTTCGATAAGAGCCACGAATATTGCACGTTAGAAGTTATGGTGTGTATGGATGATGGCGGAATTGTCGAGTTTTACACCTGCTCCAAAGTGACATCACGGGTGCTGATGCAATGAACCGGTATTTTTACGAATGAAGCAGATTGAATGACAGGCTATATTGGTCGTACTATTTCGGCTCTTTCGCACCATCAAACTGTTGTGAAGCTACGTCAAAAGTAAATAAACCATCAAAAATTTCACTCTTCTGATGGCAAACAGATTTTGATTTTTCAAAAATAAGTGCATCCGCAAAATCTGCTTCCTTTTTCTTGTTGCCTACCTTGATTTTTTCGCTGGTCCGAAAGCAATTCATTGCAGACCACACAGTTTGTCGATCTTCAAATATAACATTGGGCTCCTTAAATAACTGAGACAGCACCATTAGCTGATCTTGCTTGCCAAGATTGTATTTTTTACCCTTTAACGTCCACAGGGCTTCAACGAGTACCATGTCGGTAATTAAGATCTTTTTCGTACTGCCAAAAAGTCTATTTGCTTTTGGGGATTGGTATCTATCGTCCTGTAACAAGTAGCGCAGCAATACATTTGTATCAACAGAAATCACAGAATAATCCTATCGTCTTGATGCCAGCGAGTCATTCAAGGATTGTTCATCAGTTATTTTCTTGTTCGACTTAATATGACCTAGGATGCCTTTAGCTGCATTTTTCTGTTTCTTTACGATAGTGATTTGGCCTTCATGGATAAAGGTTTCAATATCATCGCCAGGCTCAATATGGGCTTGCTGGCATAGGTCGATGGGGATGGTAATTTGTCTTTTGGCGCTGACTTTTGGCATGGCAGGATTCTTTACATTTGTAAGATGGTAAAGATGGTAGGTGATCTTTACTGTGGGGTCAATAGTAAAGAACTGAGTGCTGGCGAATTAACTATATTGAGTAATGGACCACGATTCTTGGACAACGCTATAAGTGTTGGTTACTACCAACTTAAGGGCCCATCAGCAATAATCTCCAAATGAATAATTCCAAAATGTACAAACGCTACCGGTTTCCCGGCTAGGCGTCCGCCCCAAATTATCCAATATACCGTTTGGCTCTACTTTCGATTTAACTTAAGCCATGGTCGGATGCGGACCAATCATCGAAGATTTGTTAGCTCAACGCGGGATTATAGTGACACGTGAATCAATTCGATTGTGGTGCAATAAATTCGGATCAAAATATGCCACCAGATTGAGTAGAAAACACCAGGGATAGGGTGATACGTTCTTTATCGATGAAGTCTTCATCAAGGTTGGTGGAAAACAACATTATCTCTGGCGCGCAGTGGATCAAGATGGTGAAGTGGTTGATGTTTTTCTGCAGAATCGACGAGATCCTAAGGCCGCAAAGCGATTCTTCAAACGAATGCTAATCAAACACAAAGGTGAACCACGGGAAATAGTGACGGATAAATTAAGAAGTTACCACGTGGCACATCGCGAGTTTTCGGGGGCGCCTAGCCCTGAAACAATTCACAACATGGAGAATGTGCCAACAATCGAGCCGAGTTGTCGGATCAACCGACCAGGGTAAAGGAGAGGGGTATGCGTCGGTCCGACGTCTCGGAGTTCAAATCCGTTCAGCAAGCTCAGAGGTTCTTGAATACTCATGCAGCTGTTTCCACGCGCCTGTATACAATTTGTTCAATTTAGGAAGTCATTTGGTATCTGCGGAGACTTATCGATTTTTCAGACTGCGTTCCTTTGCGTCTTGGAAAAATGCCGCGATGGTTTAAGGAATTCCGGGGGTTTAGCAGGCTTCGAGAAGCTAATTTGGCGATACCTGACGAGCTAGCCATTCGGCAGGGCATATCGAATTTGCTCGGGCGCCTATGGCGCCGCCTTACTGGTTGCATAGTTAGGTGAAATTGCACCAAATTGGTGAGAATTCGAAATTTTTTGATCTTTTTGTTCTCGGAAGTTGAGTAGCGACCGAAATGTCAGGTTGATGTCAGGGTCGGTTGTTACTTTACCTCTTTTATTCTCAGGATTTAAATTGATGAAATCGACATGGTTCGTCACGATTTTCTTTCTATTCGTGTTTTCTCTCTTTCAACTTGGTGCCACAGACGCTATGGCTGCCAAGAAAGAAAAGCCACCGAACGGGGGGAACGGTCAACCTGCTGCGGGTTTGCCTGCTGGCATAGACAAGGACCTGGCAATTACCAGTGTGAATATTGTGTATCTGGGTGAGCCTGACATAAATGGTATCCCGATACTTCTGCCATCTCCCTATGTGGTGGTGGCAGGTCGCAACTTCGACGAAGAGACACTGCTCGATATCCTGCTTGAAAATGTGCCCATCACAATTGATTTAGATGCGAATTCGACGGATAACATGTTTGCTTTCTCGCTGCCCCCCGAATTTTTCGATCTTGATGGCTCACTTCTCGATGGTAACTATGAACTGCTGGTTTCCGCCGGCAATAACGATACCCAAACGGCTGCTTACTTGCTGAGCATAGATGCTTCAGCTGCGAGGAATGCTCGTAATCTTGCAAAAGAAGAACTCGACAGGATTGACGCCGATCTTGCACTTGAAGCCTCCGTTGGAACAGCCCAAACAACCGCTGACAGCGCTGTTGAAAGCGCAGCTCAGGCGATAAGTTTAGTAGAAGTTGAGGCCATCACGCGTGACGCAGCTGACCAAACACTTGCGGATCAGCTCTTGGCTGAGTCTGAGGCGCGAGCAGCAGCAGATGAATCTTTAGCGATTCAACTGGAGGCAGAACAGGCAGAACGTTTGGCGGGTGATGTTGAAGTGACAACGCTGCTCCAATCAGAAATGAGTCTAGAGGCTGCGAGCAGAGCGAATGCTGATACCCAACTCGGGGCTGCGATTACTGAGGAAGCCGATCAGCGCCAGGCTGGAGATGCAGCAGTGGCTGGTGCATTGATTAACGAAGCAAATATTCGCGCAGGCGAAGACTCCAGGTTAGAGATGAGTATTGCTGATGTTCAACAAGCCACAGTTGCCGCAAGCGATCTGGCAACTGAAGTTGGCGTGAATGCTGCGCTAGCGCAAACCCGCGCAGACGATGCCTATGACTTGGCTGGCAAAGCGGAACAAGATGCTGCCGAGGCACTGGAAGCGTTGGCGAACACCAGTCATGATAAAGGGAAAAACAATACCTTTGTAGGCGGCAACTCAGGGAATCCTGACATAGCAGACGAAGAGAGAGGCGGTAGCAACTCAGCATTTGGTGCGCTGTCGCTTTCCAAAGTCACTAGCGGTACTTCGAGCACGGCAGTTGGCTCTTTTGCGCTGCAAAAAATGACAGAAGGTTTTCAAAACACCGCTGTTGGCGCTAGAAGTTTAAGCTCAACGACGACCGGTACCGGGAATTCCGCGATGGGTTATCTGTCTATGTTTTCCAACATTGATGGTGCTGGCAATACTGCCTACGGTAAGAGTACTTTGCAGAAGTCGGAAAGTGGTTTTGGTAACACTGCGCTTGGTGGCAGTGCGATGCGTCTGTTTGAAACGGGTATTCAGAACGTGGCAGTTGGTCAAATAGCGCTAGAAAATCTGCAGTCTGGTAACAGTAATACGATTGTTGGACAGGGCGCTGCGAATAGTCTGCTAAACGGCTCTAACAATATTGTGCTTGGTTCAGGCGTTCTTGGTGATTCCAATGAGTCAAACACGATTCGAATAGGGCGGCCGAACATTCAGAATCGGACATTTATCGCGGGTGTTAGCGGGTCTGAGCTGACAGAGAACAGTCAGTTGGTTTACGTGGATGAAAATGGTCAGTTGGGTGTTCGCTCCAGCGTTTCACTGACTCAATTGATTGAGGATGTCAGATTGAGTGCTGAAGCAGCAACGACCGCGGCTGAGCAGGCAACCGCTGATGCGTGGGGCGCTCAGACGACAGCCGATGGCGCAATCGCCGCTTCCGGTCAGGCGATTGAAACTGTCGAGGTATTGAGCTTTGTTGTTGAAGCATCCAGCGCGACAGCAAGCACGGCACTTGCAGAAGCACAGACTGCGAATTCAAACGCTGAGCAAGCCGTTCAAAGTGCGGTGCTGGCGAATGAAACGGCGAACTCTGCTCAGAGCTCGGCAGCTTCGGCAACAGAAACTGCAGAAAGTGCGTTGGAGACAGCAAATACCGCGGAATCGAAGGCCACAGCAGCACAAGATACTAGCAGTGCTCTTCAAATCGTTGTTGCATCATTACAGGGACAATTCCAAATACCTGATGCAGAGTTTTGTACTAACCCTAATGGTGTTTGCTATGGAGCTTGGGTGTACTTCGATTTAGAAACCGGGCAGGAAGTGAGTGAAAATGATCCTGCTGCAGATATCGGATTTAGCAAGCGTGATCCGGATCGGAATCGACTCGATCATGTTGCTGTTCGCCGCAAAGACGGCAGCCTTTGGTCTCCTTCAGTCGAGCTGTTTGTCGAAGTGACGGACGATGATGCTGCGACAAGTGCATGGCGTGAAGATTTACAGGAATACAATTTTGATGGTTCAGGTGTGAGAGAGATCGGTGCCCAATGCGGCATTGACGAAGGTTTTGCCTGCGCAAGTGGCGCGCTTCTGGTCCAAACCGCCGAGGGTAATGCTTATAAGATCGGTAACTTTATTGGGATCGATAATCCTGCAGATCACTCAACCTGGATCCCGCAACCGGTTTCTTTTAGTGCCCTATTACTGGGTTCCATTGCATCAGATGATACCTTCCTGTCAGCCACTGAGCCTACTTCAGCAGCTGACAGAGTTGTCTACGAAGCGACCCGAGAAGTTAGTGCTCGTGCCGATTCTGCGCTTGCGACTGCCGTGAGCGCAGAGACGACCGCGACGTCAGCACAACAAGCAGCAGCTGGCGCGATTACGACAGCTAACAGTGTCAAAGATAGCTTTTTTCTGGCAGGGACGGATCAGGCCTTGTTGGATGCCAAGCAAATGTGTGAGCTTTATCGAAGGGTATTTAGTACGAACGGGTCTGATCAGAATCAGTTTGCTACTGATGCCTGCCGTGGACAGTTCGACTGGAACTCAGCTCCAGTTGCGTTCTCCGAAACCTACTTGATTGGAAGCAATGAACATTCTGATGTGATCAGTTTTGCTAAGGCTGCGGGCGTTTTGAAGAACGATATCGATGCTGATGGCGATAGTCTTCGAGCGCTTCCAGTAAATCTGCAGACTAACCAGGTATCTTTCGGTTCATTGGCGCTATCTCAGAACGGATCCTTCCAATTCAATGTTTCGCCGAATTACAGTGTTAAGACAAAAAGCGGTACCGGGAAGGTCGATGTGAACCTCGTGACATTTAGATACAGAGCATCGGATGAACATTTGTCTGACCTTTGGGACGGCTCAAAATCGAATATCGTGACATCAAGGTTGAATCTTGAAAATAGAGCGCCTACTGCATTCGACGATAGCTACAGCTTCTTCGCAGACAGAGGCCCTTTGTCTGCAACGCGTCTAGAAGGTGTGATTAAGCTTGATCCAGAAGATTCAGACCCCGACGGTGACACACTTCAGGTAAAAGTCAGCAGGGCACCAAACAAAGGCATGCTGACTCTAGGACCCAACGGTGGTTTTGATTATGAACCGAACCCTGGCTTCTCTGGAATCGACTCGTTCGAATATGATGTCATGGATGGATTCGGCGGATACGATACAGCAACGGTGACCATCACCGCCCGAGCAGATCGGGTTGTGTTTGCGACGGCTTCAAGGCAGAACGCTGACATGGGTGGCCTCGCTGGTGCGGATGCAATCTGTCAAGGTCAGGCGGACGCAGGATCATTGGAGGGTACATATAAAGCGTGGTTGTCAGACAACAATACCTCTGTGAAAAATCGATTTACGAATAGCCGTGGTGGGCGAGCTTACCGCTACGTTTTGCCGACAGGACTGGTTGTTGCAAGTGACTGGGATCAGTTGAGCAGCGGAAATTTGAACCGCCCAATCAATCAAAATCCCCGCGGTCAGGAGATCTTTGGCCTCGGTTCAGTATGGACGGGAACCAAAGCCAATGGCACCCAGGCTTTTGCTGGCTCTGACGGTGGCTTCTGTAATAACTGGAATCAGGAAAATGCAGCGGTGAACGACGTAACGGTTGGCAACCTGTATGAAAGTGATAGTCAATGGACTGAGCTCCAAACTACAACAGACTGCTCGAGTCTTCGTCGGCTCTATTGTATCCAGCAATAGGCTTGGTTTAACCCAGCTCCTGAAGGAGCTGGGCAACTTCCTCTGACGAAAAATTCTCAGCACTAATTGCAGAATGATAACGTTGACGAATTTTATGGGCCGACGTGCCTTCTCCTCTTAACCGGTAGAGATGGATCAGGCTCTTAGCGAGGTCTATGTCTGCCTCATCGCTAGCATACAGACCTGCAACAACCTCTATTAGGTTGTTCGCCCCAGCTCCCAGATTAATAGATTCTGTTGCCAATTGTACGCAGAGCTGCCGGTGGGCCATCAAATGCTGATGTAGATCGCCTGCCAAATTGTCACGCAGGCTGATGTCTGGATCGAAAGTACCTGTCCATTGTTCAAGTGCGGCGAACCCTGCACCGCGTGCGGTCCATAATTTCCCCTGGCGTATTGATTGTTGATAGCGTCTTCTTTCCTGCGTAAACCTGAACAAATCTACATCCAGGTGTTGTAGCTTAATGTATCCACCTCGCTGATCAATATACGTAGATGGTTTAGCGCCTGAGGCGGAGAGCGATTTGCGAAGTCGGGACATCGTAGTATGAAATCTGTTTTCATTGTGGTCGTCAGGCCAGACCGATTCCTGTAACGCGTGAACTGACAGTCTTTGCTCTTTGGCGAAGATGAGCTCGGTCATGATTCTTCTCTGCACTTTAGTGAGTGAAATCTCAACTTCGTCAACTTGGATGCCGAAAACAGGCCCGGTGACGACTTGCATACGCGGAACAATTTCAAAGTCCTTGGTCACGGCGGCTTGTAGATACTGACCGGCGATAAGCTGCATGCGACGCGTAAAAGCAGCGTTGTCTGAATGCAAAAGGCTGGCCGCGGTAAATGTCTTAATGATTAGGTCACGTGTGTAGCCCACAGCGAAAAATCGGGGATTTGAGGAACCCGTGATGCCGGATAGCCACCGGTCTAGCTGCGTTCGCGCTGCGGCCTCATCACCCTCGGCTCGATGTAGCCAATAGCGGACCGCTGCAGCAACTGTTCCGAAATGAGGGTAAGTCTTTTGCTCGATGTCGACTTCGCTCAATAGCTTACGCACGGACGAATAGTCTTCGAGCAAAAGGAATGTTGATGCCATGACCAGTCTTTGTCGGATGGCGTAGGTTCGAGTGGTTGAAAACCTCGACACGTTAGCTAGTTCTTGTTTTGCGCTAGTGTGATCGCCTCTTGCTGCCTGAGCGAGAGCCATGAACCAGTGTCCATGGTTCTTCCAATCGCCCTCCACCATGAAGGCTAGGAGATTTCGGGCTTGCTCCAATATTCCAATGGATTTTTGATAATCTCCTGACAGCAATGAGAAGTCTGCGAGCCAAAGATAGATTAAGCCGCAAGCTTGGCTTTGTTCAAACATCTCTCGGTCGACGCTGGCCAGAAAATCATTCAAGTGAGCTTCGAGGGCAATGATATCGCCAGTGAAACTGAGCCAGTTGGCTTGAACTGTGGATACCAAAATCCTCGTCGATTCGGTTAACTGGTTTAAGTCGTATCGACCTAATTTTTCAACAAGATCCTGTGCGGCAGTGCCTCGCTGATGGAAAACGTGATTGGTCAGTCGATAGCAATCGCACCTCACCGCGGAATTAATCCAATTTCCTTTGGCGATCAATGCCGCAGTTGCATCAAGTTGGTTATTTGCGAGGTCGCTATCACCCTCGGTAAAAACGTAATGAGCAGAAAGTTGGAGATTGAGGATGATTTGCTCGTAGGCGGGCAGATGTTCCCCGTGAATCGCCATCAACTCGAGTAGCCGTGGATTTTCTTCATGGAGTTGCATTGCAGCCGCAAAATTCATCTGTAGCGCGCGACGGTGAATCATCGTTAACAGTTCACCCACCGCGTCCCCCCGAGCCTTGAACGACGACAACGCAGTTTCTAAGTAGGGTTGCGCCTTGATTGGAGATATTTCTGTAAATACGCGACCGATGAATAGTGCAATGAAGGGGTGCTGCGCAAAAGTCAGATTAAGTATCGAGCGCAAGGCAATACTCAAGTCTGAATAATTCCCTGAAATGATTAGTGTTGTGCTGTTGCTCTTGAGAAAGTCTTCTAGACGATCCAGTTCCTTAGATTTAGTGAGAAGATATAGCATCTGCTCCCAGTTTTCGTTTTCCAGCGCATGATCGATGTGCAAATTCAGCGCCAGACGTACTCTGTGCCTTTGTAGTTTGTCGAAGTTGTCTTCTAATACCATTTGAAGTGGCTTTGCAATTTCAAGGCCGCTATGGGAATCAAACGACAGCAAGCTCCCCATCATCTTGGATAAGTTGGGAAGTCTGGTGACGAATTTCGAGCCGACGCAATTCTGAATGAGCGGAACTGGTACGCTCGGAGAAAAAGCTAACAATTGAAGGGCTCTAATATCTTCGTCAGATAGATGTTTTTTTAGAATCCTTAGTAGATGTAACTGGGTGTTGTGCTCGACAGCATCACTTCTAATATCGTCTTCCCTAGATAGTTGTTCCAACACCCTCTGAGCGAGAATCGGCCAGCCCACGCAGAGCCTGTTGATCTCTCTGTTATCATAGCCTTGCAAGCTCGGGTATTTGGCTTCAATGAGTGCCTGGCAGTCTCCATCAGAGAACAAAAGCTCAGTTTCTGTGATCGAATGGGTGGCAACTTTACGTTGCAGGGCTCTGGGGTCGTCTCGGGTCAGGTAGATTAATGAGTCGGATGGACCTAGAAGTCCTTGAAGCCTAACGATGCAGTTCAGTGAAAGTCCTGCGGCGAGCAGGTCAACATTATCAAATACAACTAATGTTGGAGTGGATGTGCTCGTCAGCGTCTCGACCAGCACATCGAGCGTGGAGGCGAAAGGTTCGGCTTGGAGTTGGCTCTCCATCAGGTTTTTGATGTCTAATTCCAATTCTCGACTTATGGCAGCGGTCAGACGGCATAAAAGCAGTTCGATATCATTGTCGTCTTCATCTAACGAAAACCACAGCTTTTTTCCGACATGAGCCTTAAATATATCGCCGCCTAAAACCGACTTACCGCAACCTGCGCTGGCGGAAATAATGGTGACAGGGGGGGGTGTTGTACTGATGAGAAGAAAGCGCCCTCTGGTGATCGTGCGATCTAAGTGGACGGGTGCCGTCTTACCCGCTGGACAAACAAACCGTTTCACCAAAACCCCTGCAGCTTTTCTGTGCCTAATATTATCAGTACTAGTTTGCTATTGAAATAGCTTTAGTGTTCCCCATGGTACTGGCAAGTTAAACCGCTCATCATTGTTAGAATCTGTGGATGAGCACATACTAACGCTATCGATTCCCACCGGACATCATCAGTTATGCCGTCTGGCTCTACTATCGCTTCAATCTGAGTCATCGCCGGATGTGGACCAATCATCGAGGGTTTGGTGATACTTTCTATATCGATGAAGTGTTCATCAAGATAAATGGTAAGCAGTATTATCTGTGGCGCGCAGTCGATAAGGATGGTGAGGTTGTTGATGTATACCTGTAGGCTAGGCGTGATGGTGCTGCGGCTAAAGGGTTCTTTAGACGGCTGTTGCGATCGAGTGGCACTGAGTCCAGGAAGATCGTGACCGACAAGCTACGAAGCTACGGAGTCGCTCACCGGGAGTTAATGCCAGACACAATTCACAGTACTAAGCAGTATGAGAATAATCGTGCCGAGCAATCCCACGAGGCGACTAGTGTCCCTCGCAAATAATGATCCGCCGAAATTCAAGCAGCTTCACGCCACTCATATCGATGGTGAAGTCCGTTTACTTTTGGCATTTCGAGTAAATTATCTGACATTGATATCAATTTGGAAACCGGACGCGCAACTGGGGATTCTTTGGACAACCCCAAATGTGTACGATCATCATTATAGTAGTCAAAATACCCCCGTAAGATCCGTTTCAGATGGCGTTCATTCCAGACGATGATATGGTCAGTACATTCTCTTCGAATACTGCCATTGAGTCGTTCGACATAAGCATTTTGCCAAGGACTGCGGTAAGCCGTTAACACTTCCTCAATCCCCATCGATAAAACTCGCTGCTGAAAATAATTCCCGAAGATCTTGTCTCTATCCCTGAGTAAATACCTCGGTGCAGTGTTCCATGGAAAGGCTTCTGTGATCTGTTGAGCAGTCCATTGTGCGGTGGGATTTGCGGTGACATTGAAGTGAACAACACGCCGTCGAGCATGGCTGAGAACCACAAATACGAACAACATCTTGAAACGGATCGTCGGTACAACCAAGAAATCCACGGCGACCATATCTGGCATGTGATTTTTGATAAAGGTCTTCCAGGTCTGTGATGGTGCTTTTGGGCTATTTCGACGAATGATCCCGGACACTGATCGCTCTGATATCTCGATGCCCAGTTTCAATAACTCGCCGTGTATCCTCGGGGCACCCCACAATGAGTTGGCTGCCGAGAGTTTAAGTACCAGTGACTTTACTTCTGGACTCAGTTTTGGCCTTCCTCGGTAAGCGTATCTGGATTTGCGTCGCCAATAAAACCTGAACACCGTCTTTTGCCAACCAATCACAGTCTCCGGCTGGACAATGACCAGAGAATCTCGCCAGCGTGGCCAGACCTGCGATAGGACTTTCCAAAACATACGATCACGTTCTTTCAAACTTGACCGTTTCTGATTCCTCTTCAATACAATCAGCTGCTGGCGCAGGGCAAGATTCTCAGCAGTCAAATAGGCAACTATATCGAGCTTTTGGGCGAACCAATTTCGGAACTTTTGGGTGAAAAAAAACATCACCGAACACTAGTCTGGAAAGGTCTGAAACGCAATGGCATCAACCTGTACGAATATTTGCGAAGGACAGCTAATAGACAGTAGTTGAGTACATTGTTAACTATATATTGAACCTTAGAAAACAGGAAAACGAGCGCGCTTACTCTGGCACTTTACTAGGAGCCCATTACGTCTTTTCCTAATGAAAAAGGCCCGCACTTTGGCGGGCCTTTTCTTTCACTCTTAGGCAGGATATGGGTGATCATCTGATCGCCCAATCCGGTTTCACCTATTTGGATTTTGCTGCTTGCTTAATAAACACACTTTTTTCATGGGCGTAGATAAGGCCCTGATCAACCGCTTCATTGGCTGCATGTGATACACAGCTCACGTACTGACCATGGTTTTTGAAGTTGTCAGCCACACAGCTGTGCGCAACAAACTGCGCTGCGTTGCAGCCTTCTTGATTCACGACAGTACCTAGTGCTGTGAAGGGGCAGCTATCTGGACGAGAATAATCGACACCATCATTATCAACGTCTTCGTCACAGGTATCGCCGTAGCTATCTTCATCAAAATTGGCCTGGTCAGCATTAGGGATCTCTGAGCAATTATCAATGCTATCGTCTATACCATCGCCATCCGAGTCTGGGTCAGATGCCGTGGCAAGAGTAAAGTCCCTAGCCACGTATTCAATAGCGAGTGACCGTGACGCATAGGAATAGTAGAGTTCGTCGTCTACAAACCTCAAATTTGGTTCAATACCGCAAAATTGGATGAATTCGGGCTCGCAAGGATAAACTGCAACCTTAACGGTTGACAGGAGAAAAAGGACACTCGGGTTTGAATGATTCGGTGTTGCCGGCGCACCAGTTGTGAAGTCAAAGGGCGTCTGCGGCGAGGTTATTTGAATTGACCCCTCCAGCACGCTGAAAGATACATTGCCGCCCTTGCCGCCAAGACCCCAACTACTATCATCGGGCGTCCATGTATACGTCCATGTATTTGCATCGCTTTGAGTGGTTGCTGTAATGGTGTAGTCGATAACATTTGCGGCAAACTCAGACGCAGAAGCAAACTCTCCCAGGTGGCTTACTTCAATTGTACCGCTAAGATCAAATGGATAGGTGTTCGTGCCAGAGTGACTTACCGTATAGATGAGACCAGCATGCGCATGGGAAGCACCCAGAAGAACAAGCAGGCAAAGTGTACGGATACCGAAACTCCAGCTTCGGTGTGTGTTTTTGGCGAACGGATATCTCATGTGTATTTCTTCCTGGGTCAAAGTACGCTCGATGTTTTTGAAACAACAAGCCGTTAATATGATCATTAAATGCAGCCAGTGCCGAATACTATCATTAATACAAGCCGAGCATTCGAGCAAAAACTCCAGTCGGCAGTCAAGAGCCGGGATGACTTGAGGATAGGCACTATAAACCACCTTTTTCGAAGAATGGTCAGGTACGGTAATTTGTTGAGGTTCAGTCAAATTTAAGCCACCGTGGACTGGTGCTCCTTTGGGTGGTCAATGGCTGTAACGTAACCCAGCAGACACCCACAGTAACCAACGTCGCACATAGTTGGAATAGCTACACTTTAACGGACAGAAAAACCCAAGTATTTTGTAACAACACATACAGGTGTGTCATCACATGAAGAAAAATAGAGAAAGCCAGTCCTATACGCCAGAGTTTCGGCAAAACGCGGTGAAACTGGCGTTGACCAATCGACTATCCAGGGCTGCGACAGCAAGAGAATTGGGCGTGAATGTGAATACTCTCCACCCGTGAGTGAGCAAGTTCCAGGACACAAACATCACGCAAAGTGCGAGGATGCTCACGACTTTGGCAGGATGACCGTGTCAATCACATGTATCACGCCGTTACTCGCGGCTACGTCTGTGATGACAACTTGCGCGCTATCGATAAAGACCTTGCCATCTCGAACTTCAATCATGACGTTCTGGCCCTGAACCGTTGTTGCTTCAGACAGCGTTACCACGTCAGCAGCCATGACCTTACCGGCAACCACGTGATAAGTTAACACGTTTGCGAGTGCCGCTTTGTCAGCCAGTAACGCATTCAGGGTCGCAGCTGGTACCTTGGCGAATGCCGCGTCAGTAGGAGCAAAAACAGTAAACGGCCCCTCACTCTTAAGCGTATCAACTAGGCCGGCAGCCTTGACCGCAGTCACTAGAGTGGTAAAGCTGCCATTAGCAATCGCCACATCTACAATATCGCTAGACTTCGCCATGCTATGCTTCATGCCGCCATGATGATCGGCCGTTGCGAACAGCGAAAACGTTAAGGCACTTACCATTAACAAAAATTTCATATCGGTTTTCCTTTGGATTCAATTGCGGATATCAAAGTAGTTACGGCAGTTTTGATCGTCCAGATCATAAAAACGATGAAGCCCAGATCTATTGATTATTCAGGCCTGCGGATACCGTATGAGGAAGGAATGGTCCAACATGCAACGCGGGCTGCGCTTTGCCACCGACTAAGGCAAAATATGCGCGCTACCTATCACACGTGGCTATCTCGTATATCTAATGGAGAGACGCACCTTGCTACGCATATATTACGGTTATTGGCTGATCGGAGCTGCTTTCCTTGCACAGTTCATTTCCATGGGCATGCAAAACTACGTGATTGGGCCCTTTATGGTGCCAATGAGTGCTGAACTCGACTGGTCGCGGACCGAATTCACGCTCTCCAGAACCGTGGGTCAGGTCGTGATGGCCTTCACTGGCTTTGTGATCGGCGCTTGGGTAGATCAATACGGTGCGAGGCGGTTTATGCTGATCGGCACAGTAATCCTGAGTGCTGCGCTTTACGCCAGCGCTTTTATTGAGAACCTCTGGCAGTGGATCGTGGTCAATGGATTAATTCTGACCTTGGGGGCTTCTCTACTAGGCAATCTAGTCGTCAACGTCACTCTGTCAAAATGGTTTGTCGACTTTCGCGGCCGGGCAGTTGCGTTTGCGGCCATGGGAATTTCCGGCGCTGGTATCATCCTGACACCATTTTGCTCCTGGGCAATTGATGAGTTTGGCTGGCGCGGCGCTTGGCAAATCTTAAGCCTCACGACTTTATTGCTGGTGATTCCTGCTGCACTTGCGATGCGGCGCAGACCAGAAGATTTTGGCTTGCATCCAGATGGTCGATCCGCAGAGGAAATTGGCCGCGGTCTAGGTCAAAAGGCATTCGATGATTTCAACAACTCACTGACGCGGCGTGAAGCACTACGTACCTCGACCTTCTATATGCTAGTCGTAGCGTTTGGGTTATTCGTCATTACAATTCAGGTGATGCTGATTCAAACCGTGCCGTTAATGACAGATGCAGGATTCGATCGTAAGACTGCCGCTCTGATGATCACTGTCGCTTCTATACCAGCACTATTATCAAAACCCATTTGGGGTTGGTTGATTGATGGCCTTGACGCTAAGCCTCTTGCCGCGATCAGTGCAGGCGCAACAGGCATATCATTGTTCATCATTGTTTTTGCTGCTCAAGCACAATCCTTAACCGGATTAGTTTTTGGCTTTGGCCTAATGGGTATCGGTTGGGGGGGCATGATCCCTCTACAGGAAGTTATCTGGGCTTCATTTTTCGGCCGGCGCTATCTCGGAGCCGTCCGCAGTGCTGCCCTCCCTTTAACGCTACTCATTACCGCCAGTTCACCGCTCGCCACCTCCTACTATTATGACGTGGTCGGCAACTACGATGGCGCTATTCTCACGGTTGGTGTGCTCAACCTCATCAGCGCAGGGCTCATCATGTTGCTGAAGAAGCCGGGGCCAGCGTAAAGTGTCCATTGGAGTAACGGGAGATAAAATTGAGTAACAAACCCATCAGCCGTTTTACGGTGCCAGAGTTGACCGACCTGCCCGATGATATTCGTAAAAATATATTAGCGATACAGGAGAAAGCGGGCTTCGTGCCCAATGTCTTT
>JBLIIE010000121.1:0-15780 GCA_047634635.1 Granulosicoccus sp.
AGTATCCAGCGCAGTGCCTACCAATTCCAGACGCTTTTCATCCGGGTATAAGTGGCGCATCTCGTTCATCGCAACAGGGTCATACGCGCGTACTGTGCCGCCATGTTCGAAAATGGATTCAATCAGCACACGGCTAGGGGCCTCACGTAAATCATCGGTGTTCGGCTTGAACGATAGCCCCCAGATGGCAAATTTCTTCCCCTTGATATCGTTATCAAAACGCTTCATCAGTTTTTCAAACAAGACGTGCTTTTGCCGATCATTGACCGCATCAACGGCCTGCAGCAGCTTAGCTTCGTAGTTGTTCTCACGAGAGGTTGCAATCAGCGCTTTTACATCCTTGGGGAAGCATGAGCCTCCGTAGCCGCAACCGGGGTAGATAAAGTGATACCCAATACGCGGATCAGAACCAATGCCGACGCGAACATCCTCGATATCAGCGCCCAGACGATCAGCAATATTTGATAACTCGTTCATGAAGCTGATTTTAGTCGCCAGTAGCGAGTTAGCCGCATACTTGGTCAGCTCGGAAGACTTTCGGCTCATGAAAATCAGACGATCACGTCGGTTACGGCAAAAAGGCGCATACAGCTCTTGCATCACACCCGTCGCATACTCGTCATCGGTTCCGATAACGATGCGATCCGGTTTCATGAAATCTTCAATCGCCGCACCTTCTTTCAAGAATTCCGGGTTGGAGACGACCGCATAGGCAATTTGTTCACCGCGAGCCGCAAGTCCTTCGGCAATGACGGTCTCAACCATGTCACCCGTGCCCACAGGCACTGTGGACTTGTTGACGACGATTTTACGATCTGTCATGCGATCTGCGATGGTTTTGGCCACAGCGGCTACGTACTGCATGTCTGCAGATCCATCTTCGCCTGGGGGTGTGCCAACGGCAATGAACTGCACTTCACTGTGTGCAACCGCTAAATCCATGTCCGTGGTGAATTCCAGGCGCGCGGCTTCGACGTTTCTTTTAATGACTTCTTCCAGGCCAGGCTCAAAAATCGGAATAATGCCTTTTTTAAGGTTCGCAACCTTGGTCTCATCGACATCCACGCACAATACTTCATTGCCGACATCTGCTATCAGCGCACCTGTTACGAGCCCTACATAGCCAGATCCGTAAATCGTTATTTTCATTATTTATCCTGAATAAAATGATGCCGTTGCCTATCACAACGCGGTTGCAATCTTCTAGATTTCGGCAGTAAGACGTTAATTCTGAGTGCAAGAATCAAATACTGTGCAAGAACCGCTATTCACAGAGCGCTGACGAACCATCGTTCCGATTTTGAGAACTAACTCAAGCTGTTCCGTTACAGCAGAACCTCCGTTTTTGACTCAACTACCGGCAATTGCCTAATTCCTGGCCGGATTATAGGCACTGAAGCGCATAAAGATCGTGAGCAATAGTCAATAAATTGTGAAGCAGCGCAATTTAAACGCTATTTAAACGCTGATGTGGTGTGACTTGCAGAAGTTGGACCCATTGCCAGGCACTGATGTAACGCTTATCCATCAGATCTGAGTGAAGCCACCATGATTTCACGCTTCCCCGGAGGCCCAGGTAACTTCTTAACCAGAAACCCACACGCTATCAACGCTCGGCGAACGCTACCTTTCGCACAATAGGTACTCAGCTTAGCGTCTGCCGACATGAGAGGTTTAAG
This sequence comes from Granulosicoccus sp., assembly GCA_047634635.1. Lineage (GTDB taxonomy): Bacteria > Pseudomonadota > Gammaproteobacteria > Granulosicoccales > Granulosicoccaceae > Granulosicoccus. The sequence continues at coordinate 1,680 of JBLIIE010000121.1, forward strand.
GCGCTCAAAAAATCCAGGCGTCCAACATTCAGGATTATTGTCGGGGCTAAAGGCATCCAAATAGATTGCATCAAATGTGTCCATTGGAGGCATGTCAGTCGTTGCATCCCCCCAATGCAGCTTCAAAGTGGTATCCGGAGCAAATTCAATGACAGTGCATGGGTTTTGTTGACCATGGCTTGGCCTCTTAACCTGGCCCAAATGCGTCTGAAGAACACCGGCTAACGCCGGTTTTTCAAGAAGCTGTGAAAAAACAACATGCTGGCCCAACTCACAAACACTGTAATCGTGCTCAAACGCGTGATACGACAAGGGTGTGTTGGACGCTATTGCCGCATCACAACTGAGCAGCGCGTTCAGACCCAGTCCGAAACCGATCTCAAGTATCCGAGTGGCTTGCCCGGTACGCAAGCGTTCTGAAACTCCAGAGTTTTCCAGAAACACATAGCGCGATTCGGTTGCTGCGCCGAAGGTTGAATGGAAGGATTCGTTATATCGTTCGCTGAACAGGGTAGGTGAGCCATCAGCGGTCTGAATGACGTTCAACAACTCCTCAATCGTGCACCCAGAGCTTCACAACGTGCCAAATATTCTTTGGTACTACTGGGCATTGGTACGCGAGCTCTGGCGATCCAGTTGATAAGATTTCGTCCGGTGACCAACGCTTGTTGCGCCTCTTCCATCACGTAACTACATTCACTTGAACAGTCTGGTTGCATTAAGGGTTGTACTGTACCCAGAGCTTCACCAGCGGCAACGAAACGTGGCCAGATATCGAAAATGCAGATATCTGATTTCATGGTTTCGCATTCGTGTTTGGCAGCAGATGCATATTCATCGAGTAGCGGTGCGATGCTCTGCAGCTCAGGGCGTGCACAAAATAGTATCTTCATTTCAGTGGCCAATTTGTCAATATTGGCCATCGCTTGCGATACTTTAATGAACCTGGATTCGTAGTAGGCAGTGATCGGCAGCGTAAATGCTCTGAAAGGCTCGCCCCAAAGCTCGTCGATACCTTCTTCGCCGCTGAAGTGTTTAACTTCCTTGCCAAGCTCCAGAGCTTCTTTGAAGTAGTCTCCGCACGATCTCATTAGCTCGTTGGAACGGCTAATTTTCACGCCTTTTTCTTCAAGCTCAACGATAGCGGTAAAGATGTCCGTCGCGCGGTTAAACAAGGCACCCGCAAGCATCGCAGCGTTTACCCGTTTCATGGCAGGGTCTGTCTGTTCAATATAGTGTTCTCTGGCCGTATCGAGCCTGTCCCCGGGTGTGTTGATACCCGGTTCTGTGTGATGAAAAGCTCGACGCGTCAGGTGATCAATGAGGGTCTTTCTTGAGGCGAGTGATTCCTCAAGCGGGAAATAGTACCGCACCCAGTACCCGTCGTAGTGGATATAGTCGGTACCGTCAACGGTGCGCTTCACGCCGTTTTCGGGCGCTGCTTCAGCTATTGGGGAGGTTGCAGCCGTGTGCTCAGCCGCGTGTGCAGCCGCGGGTGCAGCCGCGGGCTCAGCGTTAACAATAGAATCCATAAAATCTGATTCAGCTGGCCGACTCGATGCCTGGGCTATTTGCATGTAATACCGATGTAACAACGTAAAGTGGGCAGTATAACTAGATGTCAGACGAAAACTGGTGCAAATTATGAGAATTTGATGATGAATTCGCCAACAAAATATGCTCGCTTACAGAGTTATTTGGGAATATATTCACCATTGTTCGTTAAATGATTGATATAAGGTAAAAAAGAAAATGCGCCCCCTGTATTGTTCAGATATTGATTGAATCATTACAGTGATCCGTTGAGGGGTGAAATTGTGTCTATTGCAACGCTGTACACCAGAAATACTGACGTTCGTCGTGTCTCATCCTGCCCACTGGGCTAAAACCACAGCTCGAAGAGGACGCGGATGTCCTTCAATCGTTAGTGATGAATCGTCGGGGTCCAACGCCTCTGCCAGTGAGTAAGACGGCATCCATTGGGTCGATCGTTGTTCCGACCGACTTGTCACATCCACAGATACCGTTCGCACTGAGCTGAAGCCAGCATCTCTTATCCAGCTTTCAAGGCGAGACACTGTCGGTAGTTCGTAGATGTTGCGCATGTTTGCGTAGCGAGAATCCAGCAGTAGCGACGAATCGGTATCGCCAGGCACCACTAAGGTTTCCAGTACTAATTCCCCACCAGACTTCATGGCCTCCTGTAGCTCTCTTAAATGGCTTCCCGGATCGCGCCGATGATACAGAACACCCATTGAGAATACGGTGTCAAAAACAGCCATATTAGGTGGCAACGCTTCCATCGGCAGTGGCAAGAATTGCACAGCACAGTCATCGACATAGTGTTGAACAGCGTTGAATTGCATCAAATAGAGCAAGCTGGGGTCAATGCCTAATATCTGTCTGGCACCGGCATCTCGCATTCGCCATAGGTGGTAGCCGCTACCACAACCCACATCCAGCACTACGCGTCCATCAAGAGGTGTTAAATAAGACTCAATTCGGTCCCACTTCCAGTCTGATCGCCATTCAGTATCGATTGTTTCAGACGCAAATTTAAATGGCCCCTTGCGCCAGGGGATTAAGCCCTGTAAAGCTTGCTTTAACTGCCGTTCGGTATCCTCAGAGTCTGCTGTTGCGTCTATGGTGACAACGCCATCGTTAACAGAAAAAGCGATATCAGCCAAAAGTGGAAGTGCCGCAACCGCGGCCTCCCAACCAGCAAGGTGCCCGTGCTTCAACGCATGCTCTTGATCCCGCACAGACTGACCCAGGCGCACCGACCAGGGTTCCAACTCGCTGCCCACCAGGTCGTCCACCAGACGATCAACATCAAACGCTAGTTCAGTCACGATAGCATGCTACTTAATAGCAATTAACGAAGCAAAATTGAAGCACTGAAACCACACCGTGCAATGGCTAAATCCTGCATCCATTAACCTATTACGGTGCTCGTCCAGCGTATCCGGGACCAGCACATTTTCCAACGCCGTGCGTTTCTGGCTGATTTCCAAATCCGAGTACCCATTCTGACTCTTGAACGCGTGGTACATATCGATGTGCATTTCGTTAACAATCGGATCTTCGAAACGAACTTTCTCGCTCAGGATAAGCACACCGCCCGGTTGCAAGGCATGGGCAATTTTTTGCATCAGATCGGCGCGTGAAGCCGGTTTGACAAACTGCAACGTAAAGTTCATCGCAACCACTGAAGCCTGATCAAGTGGATGCGCTTCCAGATCGGCTTCGTGAAGATGTATCGGTACGCGTCTATCGGCTGGCAGCGACTCTTCACCCAGGGCGATAAGCGTTCGGCTTGCATCGATCATGGCCGGTGCATTGTCGATTGCGTGAATCTCGCAGTCTGCAACCGAGCCACGATTTGTGTGTGCCAGTGCATTACGCATCGCGATAGAGGTGGCTCCCAATGAAGAACCTAAATCGTATAGCCTTGTGCCTGGCTGCACGTATCGTGCAGCCAGTAATGCAGATTGCGTAATGATGGATTCGTAGCCTGGAACCGATCGTCGCAGCATGTCTGGAAAGACGTCTACGACCGACTGGTTAAAACGGAATCCTTCAATATCCCCCAGTGGGTGTGAGAACAGTGAATCTTTATTATCCATGGGTCGGAATACTAGGCTAGACGAGTTTCCAGAGTGTCATAAAGCGTCATCATGAGTTTCTCGGTGGTGTCCCAATCGATACAGGCATCTGTAATCGAAACTCCGTAGGCCAGATCCTTAGGGTCCTTAAGGCTTTGATTACCTGCATTGATATGCGACTCGAGCATGATGCCGATGATGGATTCGTTACCCGACGAGAGCTGCGCGGCAACATTCAAAGCGACCAAAGCCTGACGTTCATGGTCTTTGTTGGCGTTGGCATGAGAGCAATCAATCATGATTCGCTTGGGTAATTTGGCTTTTTCCATCGCACTTTCAGCAACCGATACGTTGACCGAATCATAGTTGGGGCCTTGATTGCCACCTCTGAGAATGACGTGGCCATAGGCGTTACCGCGAGTCTTCAGAACTGTCACTCGACCTTGCGAATCAATGCCCAGAAAACTGTGCGGATTGGCAGCTGACTGCATGGCATTGAGTGCCACTTCCAGGTTGCCATCAGTGCCGTTCTTGAAGCCGACTGCCGTGGATAGACCGCTAGACATTTCCCGGTGCGTCTGTGATTCAGTGGTTCGCGCACCAATGGCCGACCAGGTAAACAGATCTGATAGGTATTGCGGACTGATAGGATCAAGCGCTTCGGTGCCAGTGGGCATACCCAATTCTGCTAACCAGACCAGCAGCTCTCTTGCTCGGGACAGGCCGGTTTCAACATCAAATGAATCGTCCAGATGTGGATCATTGATGAGGCCTTTCCAGCCGACGGTTGTTCTGGGCTTTTCGAAATACACACGCATGACCAATTCAATGCGGTCAGAGACGCGTTCTCTTAATGCCATCAATCGGGTAGCGTAGGCTTTGGCCGTATCGACATCGTGGATGGAGCAGGGGCCTACGACTGCGAGCAGACGCTTGTCAGTGCCGTCAAGAATGGCCTCGACGTTGGCTCGACCCGTTTCTATGGTTTGGCTGCAATTTTCAGAACGCGGATAACGTTGGCGTAGTTCGTCAGGGGAAATAAGGTTTTTTTCCGCCAAAATATTAGTATTTGATAAGGGCCTGTTGACTACGGAGGCTGTTGAGCTTTGACTCATTTCGTGAAACCTGCAGGGTGTAACCGATAATGGGATGAAGAGAGTACACCACGTACGGGTGCCGCGTATACGTAGCCTTGTTTAGTTGCCTGTGTTCAGCACTAAACCCGATTTGGATACTGCTAGATGTGCATTTCCTGACAGCAGTAATTCCAGATCATCGCCTAGCAGTGGGTCACGCCAACCTTGCAGTGCGTCGCGTCCATCACCTGTCACCATTTTTTCCAAGACTTTCTGGGGGGCGAGTAGTGAGGGGGCAATGCTCAGTTCTGCAGCGCGCTGATAGACCCATGCTGTCAATAGTTGAAGGCGAGCCAGATTTGCACTATTCAGTTTCTGCTTGCGTTTAAGCGGTGGAACTGGCTCGGGTTCCTGCCCTTTGGCAAATGCGATTGTCTCGAGCAATTCCTGCCCGAATTTATCACGCGTTTTTCTCTCTAAGCTACGAATGTGCGCTAATTCTGTCGGCGAATCTGGCAGCTGCTGAGCCAGCGTTACGATAAGTTCGTCTTTTATTAGCCAGTTGCGGGGTTGGTTGGTTTCACGTGCCTTGATCTCTCGCCATTTTGCCAGATGCTGAATCACTGACAGAGTAGGGCCTTTATAACGTTGAATGTTGCGAATTTTCTTCCAGCGCTCACCGGCGGGTTGGTCGTACTTTTCAACTTTTGCCTGCTCAGCGAATTCTGGTTGCAACCATGCCAGACGATGTTGCTGTGTGAGCTGGGCATGCATATCGACATATAAGGCTTCCAGATAAATAACATCGTCCAGAGCGTACTCAATCTGTTTGTCCGGCAAGGGACGCCTTGTCCAGTCTGCGCGGGTATGCGATTTCGCAAGCTCGACGCCCAAATGTTCGTTGACTAGATTGCCGTAACCAATCTGTTCGTTATAGCCCAGCAAAGGCGCGGCTATTTGTGTATCAAAAAGAGGCGCTGGAACCTTCTTTGTCAGTAAATAGAATATTTCCAGATCCTGAGAAGCTGCGTGAAACACTTTGACCACAGATTCGTCCAGCAATAACTCGGACAGCGCTGATAGGTCTTCAATAACTATGGTGTCGATACACGCCAGCAGTTCTTCATGCTTGACTTGAACCAGACAAAGCTCTGGTCGGTAGGTTCGTTCGCGAAGAAATTCTGTGTCAATGGCCACGTAGGGTCGGGTGCGCAGTGCCGTGCATAAGACAGCTAGCGCCTCAGGAGTATCGATGTATTGATGATCGGTTACGTCAACCATGGCGCAGGTTTTCAATTGAGGAAGGGGGAGCGAAGTAGGAACTAGGTCGCTATTGCGCAAGTTTATAGCAAAGCGTGCTGATTATTGATTTACTAGAATGAGAATGAGAAAAACAGATCAACTGCCTGCTCAAGTGAACTCTGAGCTGCTTCAAGATACAATTTTTTCGTTAAATCGTAGCGTAAATACAGAGTGCTCAAGGGTTGAAAGACACTACGTCCATAACGTAGGAGCAAACGATCGTTAAGCCTGCCGCTGATAACCAATTCTGTGTCATCGCCATTGCCCCGGGTCTCAAATGCAAAATCTTTAACACCCAGCGCACTAGCAATGCCTCCAGCGATGGTGCGGCCACCGCGCACGGTCAGTGCGAGAGCGGCTGCGGCCAGTAGGTTGGCTTCCTGATCTGTGGTTTCGTTGATATCCCTGCCTAGCACGATATAAGACAGTATTGAATCCTGCGGTTTGTCACCAGGCTCGGTAAACAAGATGATTTCTGGAGTTGTGAGGGTCCCTTGAATACGCAGTCCTGCGACACGATCCTCTGTATCAATAGTACGGACAGCATCAATGGCGAGTCGCGTCTGATTTATCGGACCGACAAATAGAATTTGCCCACGAGCCTCAAGATTTTGTCCATATTGCTTGTAGATACCATCGACTACCTCAATCTCTCCGCCAAGCTGAAGTGGGTTAGGACTTCTCTGGCGAATGCTCATATCGCCTTTCAGGTTGGCGTTCAAGCCATAGGCCGACAACTCGACATCGTCACCCAGTGATACATCGACATCCAAAAATAACTGCATGGAGCTGTTAGCGTTTTTGTCGTTAGTGGCTGAGAGTTGCACAGTTTCATCGATATCCTCAATGACAATCACATCGCTCGATACACGAGCGGCTCCTTGTGGAAGCTCTGCAACATCGATAACGGCTCTGGGGATTTCAACCGTGCCGTTGACCTGGATACGTCCGGGGACTGCATTGATCTTTATCCGATGATTTACGTGTGATTCCTGAACCGGATCGCTTTGTATGTTCAGCTTTTCGCCCGTAAGCGTAACGCTTGCTGCCCAGGCACTCAGTTCACGCCAATTTAGTGAACCTTCTATGTCAATTGAGCCGTTATTACTGGCTAAGGAGCCATCGATAAACGCCCGACGCCCCTTCATTGTGGTAACTATTTCCCCTCCGGTAATGGGTAACGGCAGAAATTCAGCTTGCACGACGAGTTGCTCGAGCACTATTTCGCCATCAAAGCGCGGATCGGTAAGATTGCCGGACACAGCGCCATCAATATTCAGAAGTCCCTCGATAACATCAAAATCTGGCAGGAAAGCTTTGGCGACGCCGATATCGAATCCGTTTAAATTAACAGAGCCACTAATCGGCTTTTCTTGCGCTGACGGATCCATCGTAAACACAACATTTGCCTTGCCTATATTCCTTGAAGTGAGGCGAATATCAGCATCGACACGCTCTGGATTGACCTCCGAATCCAGCTCCAGAAGGTCATAGGTGAAGCGCACAGCGTCGTTGTTTGCATCAAGAACCTGCGCACCGCCGTCGGTGATACTAGATTGAAGTGTGGCCGCGAATCCACCGGTTTGGTCCTCACCCCATTTAATGGTCGAATTCAGAGCCAACTGTCCGGTCATGGTTGTTTGCGCTGGAAGAAACGGGTTGAGACGGTTTAGCGCATATTGATCAAGTGAGAGTGTGACGGTGCCCGATGATTCGGCCAGTACTTCGTTTTCAAGACACAGATTGCTTCCCTCGGTCACCCAGCAGTGTGGGTCGATGGCCAATTTTTTTACCTGATTACTCCACGAAATGGCTGTCGGCTTGTTGAGTTCAATCACGTGAGCAGGCACTTCGAGAGTGACGCTATCAAGACTACCGTTCCAATCGAGTTGATCGCTCAGAGAGCCGGATGAATTCAGCTCAATGGAAGTTGCTTGTGGACCATCAGCGAATAACGAAAACGCGTGTTTAGTGCGTGACCCGGTTAAGTTGAATCTGCCGTTTTGTACTGTGTTCTCACCCACGGTTGCACTGCCGATGGCAAGACTGATATCACTGTCTTTATCGAGTAGCTCTTTAACATCTGCTCTCAGGCTCAATCCACTGACTTTTACGTCGTTGAAGGATAGGGCGCCTGAGCTTGCATTCAAAATGACACTGGGTTTTTGTAGCGCGCCTGTCACCGTCAATTTAGCGTTAAGACTTCCCCCCAGTGCAGGCAACAAACTCTGTAGTTCCGGTAGTTGGGCATCTGCAGTTAAGTCCCAGGAATCACTGACTGTGCCTTTGGCGTTAATCAGATTCTTGCCATTTTTTAGAGCTGCTTGACTGATCTCCCAAATGTTGGTCTTGCCCTTGAATAATTTTACGTCGAGATCGAATAGTTGTTTTTGTAACTCGCCGGCAATCCGCGCTTGTTGTACGTCCAGGGTCCAATTTCCATCTGCTGCGGTGCCACTGGCTTTCACAGTGCCAGCCAGTTTCCCGGCAAGCTCTGAACGATATACGCCAGGGTTAATGTCACTAAAAGACCACTGGGTGTTCCAGTCCAAATCGTTTAACCAGGAAACTTCTGCCTGGCCAGTTGCTGTTCCGTCGAGTGTATCCACACTTAACGCACGGACTAAAGCACGTTTTGTATTGATGATTGCACTGAGTTGGATTGTTGATGTGGGTAATTCCTCGCCCTGTACACGAGTAAACAGGTTCAGCGTGTAGTCCTCCATGGAGCCCTTGATGGTCAAGTTTGTGTTGGTGGCTGACACCTGAGTTTTGGATAAAATTGGCCAGCCCAGCGAACGGGTGCTTAGTTCCAGATTGGCTGGAATGGTACTGTCAAGTGGTTGCACTGAACCCGACAGGTTGGCATTAATGGCACCTGTAATATCGGATGCAATGTTAAGATTGCGCAGCGATTGTGAAAGATGTATGCGTATGTTGGTCGCCTGGTTACCCTTACCCTCAGGTAGCTCATCAGGCAAAATATCCTTAGCGTCTAGATCAAGTAAAAAATCCAGTGGGTAGTCATTCTCAAGGGTCACGTTACCTGAAATACCCGCTGAATAATCCTGATAGGCAACAGACAGGTTTTCAATAATAACCGTGTTGCCATCGGTACGCGCTGACAGGCTTATGTCGTCAATGATTAACGCTGGAGCGTCTCCAGGAAGCTTGACGCTTAGCTGGCGAATGAACACCTCTTTGATGTTTGCGCCTATGGGCAGCTGGATGTCAGGTATTTCAATAGGGCCTGTTGAAGGTGCTGTTTCAGTGTTGGTGGCAAATGTTTCTATGGCAACGGAATCGATAACCAATTTGTCGAGGCAGAACTCTTTTTTGGCAAGACAGGATAATCGCCATTTGGAGGCGATGCCTTTTGCGGTGAGTTTTATCGAATCGTTCTCGAACTCTACCGAATCAGACTCAATGCCACTGAGCAGGTTGCCACCCACCTTGCCCAGCGCTAAACCCTCAACTCGGCTTGTTGCCTGATTGGCAGCTAAGGAGAAACCTTTTTCAGTACCAGCAAACACGTAGAGACAGCCGACAACAAGCAATATCACCAGCAGAATGATAAGTGCCAGAAGGCCGATCCATTTCAGCAGGCGTTTCATTACAAGTCCGGCCCTAGTGACAAATGCACACGGACATCGCCACCATCATTGTCACTAATAGGCGTAGCTATGTCGACTCGAAACGGCCCGACTGGAGATTGCCATCGTATACCGAACCCGGCACCGACACTATAAGGCTCGCGAAATGAATTGAAGGCACGGCCTGCATCAGTGAATAAAGCCCCACTCCAGCGATCAAGAAATCGATAGTTGTACTCCAGGCTGAGTATTTCCAGGTAGCGTCCACCAACAGCCTCATTATCAGTATTCCTGGGTGAAAGATCCCGATACTTGAAACCGCGAACACTCCTATCGCCACCTGCAAAGAACCGTTGGGAAATCGGAACCCGGTCGTAATCATTGGACTGTATTGCACCGTATTGCACAGCACTAATAATGGTGTTGCGATCTGACAGCGCTCGTAAATATCTAAAGGTGCCTATGATTTTAAAAAATTCTATAGAAGATAACGCCCGGGTTGAGCCTCCAAGAACTTGTATGCTGGTTGACTGGCCCCAGACGGGAAAAGGTGAACCTTTGCTTTGCGTTTTTGAGTAGCTGAAGCCTGGTAGCACTAGATCGGTAGTTTCCTCGGCACTGCCTGCAGTAAAGCGTTCACGTTCCCAGCGAATAAAAAGAAATTCTGTCCACAGAGAAGGAGTGCGAGAGACTCTCTGAAAATTCAGGGTGCTGAGGAAGCTTTCGGTATCGTCAACATCGACGTTTTTTACACCAAACTCTACGCCCCAGTAATTATATAAAGGCTCTTTGCGCCTGGGAACTCGGTAGGAGAAACTAGCGTTCTGTTCTATTTCGGACAAACTCAGCGCTGCATCTGCGGAGTGCCCCAGCCGATTGATAAGTGGCTTGCCCCAGGTTAGTTTTGTTCTGACGCCCGTATCCGTTTGGAACCCAAGACCAACGGCTACCTGATTATTGTCTTTGGGCGTTAAATCCACTTTTACCGGAATCGTTTTTCCGTATCGACGGTCTTGTTGCGGCTGTACTCTGACACTTTTGAAATAACCGCTGTTCTGCAGGTTCTGCGTCAACTCTCCAATCAGGCCAGATTCATAAGGATCACCTTCGTTGAAAGGTAGCCATCGATCCAGAAAAGATTTCTTGAATAGGCTCTGCTCAAACAGGATGGGTCCGTAGGTGTATCTTACGCCCGTGTCAGCAGTGAGTTTTATGTTTGCACTTAGCTGCTTTCGACTGACTCGCACTTCACTTTGAGTAAACACGAAATCGAAGTAACCCAGATCCTGTGCTCTATCTTGCAGCACCGTTTTTACTGCTTCGTAATTGGCAGAGACGAAAATGGCGCCTTTAATAATAGGCAATTCAGACAGAACAGACCTATACGCAGGATCATCAAAACCGTCGCCTGTGACCAGGACCTCTAAGGTATTTACCAGTACTGGATCGTTGGGTGTGACGGCGACTGTGATTTTTGTGTCCTCACCCACTGATGATTCACTGATACTAACCGTTGCGCTGTAATAACCCAGTGCACTGAGTGCATCTAGTGCAAGTTCGGGTAGCGAATCAACGTAGCGTCGATATTTTCTAGCGTCTGCAGCATCAGGTGCTGCACCAGCGATGAGTTCGACATTTGATTTGAGATTGCCCCCAACGCCCGTCACCACGACAGTCGTTTTCGCTTGAACGGATGAGCACAGGGCAACGGCCATAAAGCAAATCAGGCGCAAGAACGGACGTTTTTGTCGAATTGAATGGCGAGTGATATTGCACGACGAAGCCTCCCTGAGTCTGGCGGGGCTAGATGGGTGTAAGGCTGTGTGTTCGATATTTACGATTCTAATAAATGCCTAATGATTCTTTCACTGGCCGTTCCATCCCCGTAAGGGTTGGTGGATTGACTCATGGACTGCCAGGCCTCTGTTTGATCAAGAAGCCGTGTGACATGCTGGACAATACTGGCTTCATCGGTCCCGACCAATGCAACAGTTCCTGCATCGACCGCCTCCGGTCGTTCTGTAGTGTCACGCATTACCAATACTGGCTTACCAAGCGCTGGTGCCTCTTCCTGCACTCCACCACTATCCGTAAGTATTATATGGCACTGGGTCATCAACCACGTAAATGCAAGATATCCCTGGGGTGCGATCAAGTGGACATTCTGGCAATGCCGCAAATGGCGGCTGACGGGTTCCTGAACGTTAGGATTCAAGTGCACCGGATAGATGATTTGCACATCGTCACGCTGCGCCAAAGTTGCAATGGCCTTGCAAATATTTTCGAATCCATCGCCAAAATTCTCGCGACGATGGCCGGTAACCAGAATCAGTTTCTTGTCGCGACTTAATGCGGGTAAGGAGTTTTCGATTTCGGTTCGTTGTGATGGACTCTCTTCAAGCTGCCGGGATACATCAAGCAGCGCATCAATCACCGTATTGCCGGTCACCGTAATATGACGCTCATCGATGCCTTCACGTAGCAAGTTTTGTCGCGAAGTTTCTGTCGGGGCGTAGTGATGAGCTGCTAAGGCTCCAGTGAGTTTTCGATTTCCCTCTTCTGGCCATGGTGAGTAGAGGTTGCCGGTGCGTAAACCTGCTTCCACGTGATGAACAGGAATCTGGTGATAGTAGGCGGTTAATGTGGCCGCAAATGTCGTGTTTGTATCGCCATGTACCATAACGATATCGGGTTTGACCTGTGCGAAGGCGGTGCGCAATCCCTGCATAACGCCGGTAGTAATATCAATGAGATCCTGCCCCTGGCGCATGATTCCTAAGTCAATGTCGGGTGTTTGACCAAACAGAGACATTACTTGATCAAGCATCTCTCGATGCTGCCCCGTTGAGCACAGGACTACGTCTAGATCAGGAGCATCACGCAGCCGTTTGACCAGTGGCGCCATTTTGATCGCCTCCGGTCGGGTGCCGCAAATCACCATGATGCGTTTCATTGTCATATCGCCAGCCTGTTAATGTGGTTCACAATCGTCTGGAAATTTGGCCTGCCATTCGGCAAACCCTCCATCCAGGCTAAACACCTCTTCAAATCCTTTTTCAGCCAGATAGGCTCCAGCGCTTTGACTCATATTTCCGTGGTAACAACAGACAATAAGAGGGACATCCCAATCAGATTGATCAACAAAAGCCTGAACACCTGAATTGTCCATATGGGTGCAGTCTGTAATATGACTGAGCTTGTAGCTCTCCTCATCGCGGATATCGATAACATTGACCTCTCGGTCAATCATCATCTTATGAGCGTCATCTGGAGAGAGGCGGGCGTATTGCGGCATGTCAGGTCATCGCTTATAAAAGTAATAGGGTGATTGTACTGTCAGATACGGCAATCCGTCGTCTATCTAGGCAAGCTTTTTGGAAAACTAATGTCATAAGACGCAATACATACCGTTAGACTCAGCGTCACTTTTAGTTCGGTAACGCTCCCCAATATGTCTATCTCAGTCATAGATACCCCTGCTGCATGTGGCTCGCCTTTGTTTCACGCGAGCCTGAAGACTCAGCGCAGCGATTTCATCGTTGACGAGGTGCTGGATATTGAAATGGAAGGTGAGGGTGAGCATTTGTACTTGCACCTCCGGAAATCCGGCATGAATACGGATGAATTGGCGCAATTGCTGGAAAAAGCCTACAGCGTGGGATCTAAAGACGTTGGGCTGGCTGGGATGAAAGATCGTCATGCAATCACATCGCAATGGTTTAGCGTAACGACCCCTCAAGGTGTTGAGCTTCTTGAGGCCTTGCTGGCAGATTTTAATACGTCGGAAAAAGAAGTACTTATTCTGAAATCGGTCCGGCACTCGCGCAAATTACGGCACGGTGCGCACAAGGGAAATCGATTCGTGATTACTCTGCGTGATGTGACCCCCACGCAATCTGAATCCTACGAGCAGCTAATTCAATCGATTGCCTTGCGAGTGGCGTCCATTGCCCAATCGGGTTTCCCTAATTACATAGGCCCGCAACGATTCGGCTTTGGTGGACAAAACCTGGTGCGCGCCCGGCAATGGTTCAAGCAACCCAAAAAACGTACCTCCCGGCAGCAGCGAAGTTTGTGGTTGTCGGCTGCCCGCAGTGCGGTTTTTAACGCCGTGTGTGCCAAACGTGTCGAAGCCGGCAATTGGCAGTCGCTTCTACCTGGCGAGCCTGCCATTCTCGACGGTACTCGCAGTTTTTTCGAGCCGGGTAAAAACGCTGGCGAAGGCGAAGACGCTGGAGAAAGCTCAACCGAGGAGCTGGAAGCCCGGTTGCAGGCGTTTGATATTCATCCGAGTGCGCCTTGGTGGGGACGAGGCCGAACACCAACAAGTGGTGAATGTGCTACGTTCGAAAGTGAAATCCTCAGTGATTTTGCCGATATTTGTGAGGGATTGGAGAAGGCGGGCCTATCGCAGGAGCGCAGGCCTATAAGAGCGCTGGCACGGGACCTTGAGCATCAGTGGCTGGATAATTCCACATTGCAACTTAGTTTTCACTTGTCTCCGGGACTTTTTGCCACCACATTG
>JBLIIE010000122.1:0-15772 GCA_047634635.1 Granulosicoccus sp.
GCAATAACACCAATTTTGCCATCAATACACACGGTGCGCCTATTAACGCGCTGGTTAGTGCCATGCCGGTGCCTGATTGAGCGAAATCCACGGCTAAACCATGGGAGTCTACGTGGGTGGAGATCTGCTTATCGTTACTAAGGCCGGCAAACTCAGCATATCGGGTCCAGGTGTCCGCAGTGCCTACAGGCTGTATTAAGTCACAATCAGTGATTGCTCTTGAATGCTTGTTATCGTTTGATTTTTCGGTTATCAGCTCAGGTGCTGCGAAAAGCCCAATACGGTTAGATCCGAGGGGTTCTGCATGCTTACCTGCGGCGTCTACTGGACAGTATCGAATTCTGACATCGGCTGTGGATGCAATAAACTCATCAGGCCAAACGGCTGTGACAATGCGTATTTTCACAGAATTATTGAGTGCCGTGAATTTTTTGAGCAACGGTGCAAGGAACCATTGCGCAACACTGACACTCGTCGTTATCGTCAAAACCTCCGGGTCCGCTGCCGGTTCAAAAGCTTCAGAGGCTGCCCGCAAGTTTGCAATGCCGTCTGCGACACCCGGAAGCAACCTCCTTCCGTCATCAGTCAGGGCAATTGCACGGTGCTTACGAATAAACAGGGGGCAACCGAATCTATCCTCCAGCGCGCGAATCTGTTGGCTCACCGCTGATTGCGTGAGTCCGAGCTCGTCTGCTGCGGCAGTAAAGCTTAAAAGCCGTGCTGCGCTTTCAAACGCTCTGAACCATCCAAGCGGGGGGAGGGAGCGATTTCTCATGACATAAACATCGCATTAGTAAAGCTAATGAATTTGACTAATAATCGATTGTTTGTCAACGAGCTTTCAAGCGTGGATAGTGCAGATACCATGTAACCAGCGGTAGACCACCTTTTCATGAGTGCTGAAATACGAAAAATAGTGCATTTTGATGAGGAAGTATTCATCGAGGGCTTCAAGGCTGCAGAAAAACCTTGGCGACTTTTTGCTGTGGCTGCAGTGGTTAAGAACCCCTGGGCGGGAAGGTTTGTGGAAGACCTTAAACCTGAAATCATGGACATAGGCCCAGAGTTGGGCGAACTGATGACCTCGCGTATTGTTAGCTTGGCAGGTGGTGGTGACGCTATCGAGGCCTATGGTAAATCTGCGGTTGTTGGCCTTGACGGTGAGATCGAACATGCATCAGCGTTGATCCATACACTTAGATTCGGTAACTTTTATCGTGAAGCCGTTGGTGCTACGAGCTACTTATCTTTTGCCAATACACGAGGGGGAGCGAATGCGCCGATTTGTGTGCCACTTATGGATAAACACGATGCTGGCAGACGATCTCATTATTTGACGATTCAGTTTGCCATTGCAGATGCACCCAGAAACGATGAGATCGTAATTGTTTTAGGAGGCGCCTCTGGCGGCCGTCCACATCATCGTATTGGTGATCGGTATCAGGACTTAAAGGATCTGGGACATGACCTGGACAACCCTGCAGCGATCTAAGCTCACTGAGCACATCTGGGGATGGCGCGGTGGCACTGGGCCAACCTTGTTACTCATTCATGGCGTGGGTATGCAAGCGGATTATTGGTCCAATCTGATTTCAGCGCTTGAGCAGAATTTCACTCTGCTGGTTATTGATATGCCGGGACATGGGGCAAGCCCTGTACTGACCACCGCGACTCAGACACTCAGGGATTATACGCATTGTATAGCCGAAGTTCTTATCGGGTGTAATGAGCCGATATTCGTTGCGGGCCATTCTATGGGGGCGTTGATCAGTGTTGATCTTGCGTATCGATATAGGAAATACGTGAAGGCAATTGTGGTGCTGAACGGTGTTTTTCAGCGGGAGGATTCAGCAAGTGTGGCGGTAAGAATACGAGCGGATAATCTGGATGGGCACTCGGTTTCGGATTCATCGTTGACTTTGGAACGATGGTTTGGTGATGCTCCGCAAGGATTGAATGCAGATGCTGCTGAACATTGTAAAGACTGGCTCTCAAGCATCAATCCACTTGGCTACCAGCAAGCTTATAGAGCATTTGCCTACGATGACGGACCGTCTGAGGCAACCGTTCGAGACATTGAGTGTCCCGCAATGTTTGCAACTGGAGCGTTGGAGCCAAATTCTACACCTGCAATGTCAAGGTCAATGGCAAGTCTGGCACGTCAGGGCGAATGTCACGTGGTTGAGGATGCAAGACACATGATGTCAATGACGCATGGGGTGCAACTTGGCGATTTAATGACATCATTTTTTCAACGTGCAGGAGCATCAGTATGACAGCTCTAAATCCAAAGGAATTACGCTCAGCATTCAGCAGTTATATGACTGGTGTAACTGTTGTGACAGCAAAAAATCACGATGGCACTTTTATTGGTTTTACCGCAAATTCTTTTACATCGGTATCGCTTGCCCCGCCGTTGCTACTTGTATGTCCGGGAAATCACTTGAATTCGTTTGCTGTGTTCGAAACATGCGATACGTTTGCTGTGAATATTCTTTCGGAATCCCAGGAGGCAGTGTCAAACGAGTTTGCAAAATCCAAGGGAGATCGTTTCGCAAATGTTGCGTGGCAATTGGATGCCAATGGCTGCCCTGTGATTGCTGGTTGTAGCGCTACGTTTTCGTGTCGGGTTCACTCACGGGAAATGATGGGTGATCATATAGTGTTGATTGGAGAGGTTGTTGGGTTCGATTATTCTGGTGTGCCGGGTTTGGGCTACTGCAGCAATGGCTACTTTACACTGAGTAAGGAGCGTGAAGCTAATGCAGCGACAGCGCCTTCGGGTCCTGATAAATATGCAGGAGCAATTATTGAGTTTGAGGGGCAATTATTATTAGCCTCTGAGTATGAGTCGAATTCGGTTCCGAACATTGCTATTGCAGACGGACAAGGCCCGCGCTCTGCGCTTTCGGCTCATTATCAATTGCTGGGGTTGAACATATCTATTGGACCTGTTTATTCAGTCTATGACGATGGTGCTAATGGCAAACGGTACACCTATTTTACCGCCAAAGCGGGATCTGCAGATGCTAGCAGTTTGGGTGTTTTTTTCGATATCAACGGTTTGGCGAGTATGGAGTTTAAAGATACTGCTCAAAAACAGATGGTGAAACGCTTTCAAACCGAATTTCAGACCAAGGTGTTCGGTCTGTACCTGGGCGATGCCCAACATGGAGAAGTTCATCGTGGTGAATAACGCTAATTGCAGAGTTTTATTATGAAATTTTCACTATTTGCTCACATGGAACGGCTGGCGCCTGAGCAGGAACACACCACACTATATGAAGACTTCCTGGCCTTGTGCAAAATGGCTGATGAGGGGGGTATGCGTGCTATCTGGACTGGTGAGCATCACGGCATGGAATTTACGATAGCACCAAATCCCTTCATCACTATTGCTGACATTGCGAACCATACGAAGAATGTGAAGCTGGGTACCGGAACAATAATCGCACCGTTTTGGCACCCCATTCGCCTTGCCGGTGAGGCTGCCATGACCGATCTTGTCACTGGAGGGCGACTGGAGCTGGGTATAGCGCGTGGTGCTTATATGTATGAATATGAGCGCATGATGCCGGGGCTGGATGCTTGGGAGGCGGGTCAACGGATGCGTGAAACGACTCTTTTGTTACGCCAGTTATGGGAAGGTGATTGTGAACATAAGGGCAAATTTTATCAGTTCCCATCAACCAGTTCGGCGCCCAAGCCTATTCAAGAGGGTGGTCCGCCGATTTGGATAGCGGCAAGGGATCCGTCCAGCCATGAGTACGCGGTACATAACGGCTTTAACATTCAAGTCACACCGCTGTGGCAGGGTAATGAAGAGATCGATTCTTTAATGGATAAATTTAACATCGCCTGTGAGTCGTACGCAGGACCACGGCCGAAGATCATGTTGCTTCACCATACTTATGTGGCCAGTGATGCTGCAGATGTGTATGTTGCTGCTAAGGAGCTAAGTCGCTTCTATAATTACTTTGGTGCCTGGTTTCAAAACAAGCGAACAGTGAGTCAGGGGCACATCGATCCGCTCACTGATGAAGAAATTGCCGGCAATAGTATGATGTCTCCTGAAAATATGAAACGCGATTTGACCATGGGCACAACCGCAGAGGTCATCGATCAAATCAAACGCTATGAAGCTCTTGGCTATGATGAATACTCCTACTGGATGGACAGTGGAATGACATTCAATCGTAAACGGGAATCGCTGCGTCGATTCATTGAAGAAGTGATGCCTGCATTTACTTAGGAAATATGTATGTCTGATTTAGAACAGTATCAATTATTCATTGATGGCCAATGGTGCGAAGGTACTGAACAGCAGAATATGACTACTCTGAACCCTGCAACGAATGAAGCCTGGGCAAGCTTTGCGTGTGCATCTGAAGAGGATGTTAATCGAGCAGTGAGTGCTGCGAAGCGCGCTCTTGATGATCCAGAGTGGCGAGATATGACGCAAACTGCTCGGGGAAAACTGTTGTATCGGCTTGCCGATCTGATTGAGCAGAATGCTGAATTGATTGGACGAGTCGAGACCAGAGATAGTGGGAAACTGGCAAAGGAGACAGTCGCTCAAGCACATTATGTTGGTGAGTATTATCGTTACTTTGCAGGTTTGGCGGACAAGATTGAAGGTGCGGTGCTACCCATTGACAAGCCAGACTTACATGTTTTTACAACTAGGGCGCCCATCGGAGTCGTTGTGGCTATTGTGCCGTGGAATGCGCAAATGTTTCTGACGGCAACTAAGTTAGGTCCAGCCTTGGCGGCAGGTTGTACCGTTGTTTTGAAGGCCTCTGAGATTGCTCCGGCGCCTATGTTCGAGTTTGCGAAATTGATTAATCAAGCGGGGTTTCCAGCTGGTGTAGTGTCGGTTATCACTGGGGATGCGCCGAACTGTGCGATACCTTTAACCCGTCATCGTGATGTCGATCGGATTGCTTTTACAGGGGGTACAGAGACTGCCCGACATGTGGTTAGAAATTCGGCTGAGAATTTCGCGGTCACCACGCTTGAGCTAGGGGGGAAGTCGCCGATCATCGTGTTTGACGATGCGAATCTGGAGTCGGCGGTCAATGGGCTTATCGCAGGTAATTTTGGTGCATCCGGACAGTCTTGTGTGGCTGCCTCACGTGGCCTGGTGCAGCGGGGCATTTACGATAGAATAGTTCAGGAGATACAGAAGAGAGCGACACAGATCATTGTGGGTGACCCTCAGACAGCTGAAACTGACGTCGGGCCTCTATGTACAAGTGCGCAAATTGAGAACATCGAGGCCACATTGACAAAGTCGTTGGCGCAGGGGGCTAGTATTCGGTTTGGCGGGCAACGAACTGCAGCTACCACCGGTAACTTTTTTAACCCCACACTGGTTGAATGTAATAGCGCAGAGACAGAGACCTTAAAAGTCGAAATGTTTGGTCCTGTCATGTCGTTATTACCTTTTGATACAGAAGAGGAAGCTATTGCATTGGCCAATGACAGTGACTATGGCTTAGGGTCTGGTGTCTTTACTGAGAACCTGGCAAGGGCGTACAGGGTATCTAGTCGTCTACGATCAGGTATTTGCTGGGTTAATACGTATAGGGCCGTTTCTCCCATTGCACCGTTCGGCGGGTTCAATCAATCTGGCTACGGTCGCGAGGCTGGAATGGAGTCTGTGCTTGACTACACACGAACCCGAACTATCTGGATTAATACGTCGGACCAACCCATGGCTAATCCGTTTACGATGAGATAGATTACTGATCTACGTTGCTAGCCCGGATAATTCATGAAATACAACCAGCCATTAGGTGGCAATGAAATGCCTCGCTTTTCAGGCCCATCCACGATGATGCGCTTGCCATCCCAGGCATCAGCAGAAGGCCTGGATGCTTGCTTTATCGGTATCGGATTGGACATCGGAACCTCACATCGTCCCGGAACCCGTTTTGGTCCACGTCAGATTCGTCAGGAATCTGCCATGATTCGGCCTTACAACATGCGTACGCGAATATCACCCTTCGATCATTTGCAGGTGGCGGACATTGGCGATGTGCCCATCAATACGTTTAATCTGGGCAAGAGCGTTCAAATTATTGAAGACTTTTACGATGACGTGCTTGAGCACGATGCCGTGCCGTTCACGCTTGGAGGTGATCACACTGTTGTGCTGCCTATCGTGCGTGCGATGGCCAAGAAACATGGACCATTGGGAATTATCCACGTCGATGCGCATGCCGATATCAATGACGAAATGTTCGGCGAAAAAATTGCGCATGGCACACCTTTTCGCCGCATGGTTGAGGAGGGACTCGTTGAGCCGTCTAAGGTCATTCAAATTGGCTTACGTGCGACAGGCTACGCGGACGATGATTTTGACTGGTCACGTCAGCAGGGTTTCAGAGTGGTTCAAGCGGAGGATGTCTGGTACCAGTCTCTGAACCCACTGATGGAGGAAGTCAGAGAAATGATGGGTGATCACCCGGTCTATTTTTCATTCGACATTGATTCTTTTGACCCTGCTTATGCGCCGGGCACCGGAACGGCTGAACCCGGTGGTTTAACATCGCACCAGGGTCTGGAGATAGTGCGCGGTACCTATGGTTTGAATCTGGTGGGTGGGGACTTGGTCGAAGTATCCCCGCCTTATGACACGTCGGGAAATACAGCAATGCTGGGTGCTAATATTCTGTACGAAATGTTGTGCTCTCATGCCAGTCGATTCAGACAGAAATGATTGAGTGCGATGACGACGATGCTGCGCTGGTGGCACTTGAAAACACACGCTTTACTACTTTCTGGCTTGATAGCCTGCCACCCGAACAATGCGAGCCCTCGCTGACTCAGAACACTGAAACCGATCTGCTGATAGTAGGTGGAGGTTTTTGTGGTTTGTGGGGGGCAATCCTTGCCAAGGAGAAAAAAGCCGATAGGGATGTCGTTCTTATCGAGGCCAAGGAAATTGCTAATGGTGCGAGTGGTAGACCGGGTGCCATTCTTTCTACATCGGTTATGCACGGTATTGACAATACCGAAAGAATGTTCCCTGACGATGTCGAAGCACTTGAAGAATTCGGGCGTGAAAATCTGGATGCCTTTCGAGAGACTTTGAAGAGGTATAATATTGACTGCGATCTGGAGTGGGGCGGTGAGCTTAAGGTCTCTATTGGCGATGGTGGTCTCAATGCAGTAGCAGAGGATCACAAGCTCTATGAGAAATACGGTCATGACTCCTACCTGCTAGATAAACAGGCAGTACAACAGGAGATACATTCCCCGCTATTTCATGGCGGTGTGTGGTCTACACGCCGAAGCGGCACAGTAAACCCTGGCAAACTTGTCCGTGGTTTAAAGCAGATTGCCTTGCAGCTTGGTGTACGAATATTCGAGAACACGCCGCATTTAAGTAATAAAAATATGAGTGACAACATTGTTGTCCAAACACCAAACGCGATTATTTTTGCGCAAAAAATATTGCTGGCTACTAATGCTTGGGCAGCAGGGCATAAACATATTAAACGTCGTGTGGTTGCCGTAAGAGATCGAATTGTGGTTACGGACCCCTTGAATGATGAACAACTAAAATTAGTTGGTTGGCAAAATCGACAAGGTGTATATGACACGCGCACGCAACTGAATTACATGCGCTTGACGCGTGATAACCGAATCCTCTTTGGTGGACGGTTGGGTTATTTTTATGGAAACGATACGGAGCCTAAATTTGATAAAACGGCAGCACCTTATTTGCGATTAGTGAATGCGTTTTATAGAACGTTCCCGCAATTGAAAGAAGGTGTTCGCTTTTCTCATGCGTGGAGTGGACCTATAGGCTTGACGACTCGGATGGCTGTTCATTACCAGCGCTATCACAACGGAAAGATGATATTTGCTGGTGGCTATTCAGGCTTTGGCGTCACCGCCAGTCGCTTTGGCGCCAAAGTTGGTTTAGCGATTCTCGATGGAGAAGACAGTCCGGAATCCCGATTGGCATTCGCTAATTCAGTACCTGGCTATGTACCGTCTGAGCCGTTTCGATGGGCGGGGGCGAAGATCACCCTGTATGCCCTGGATACGTTAGATGAGAAGGGTGGTTGGCGAAAATTGTGGATTTGGCTGGTTGAGAAAATGGGGTTTCCACTTACGCTTTAATTGTTTCCGCTACAATCGATTCTCTTGATTGGCATAGACTTAAGCGCTTAAGGCTTTTGGGAAAATTTCATGCAAACACAGGCACGGGCAGTAGTCATTGGCGGAGGCGTAGTGGGTTGCTCAGTTCTATTCCACTTGGCCAAGGCTGGTTGGACAGACGTTCTGCTGATAGAGCGGTCAGAGCTGACATCGGGTTCTTCATGGCATGCTGCGGGAGGCTTTCATACTCTCAATGGCGACCCGAACGTTGCCAAGTTGCAGGCGTATACCGTATCGCTTTACGAGGAGCTTGAGAGAATTTCCGGACAGTCCTGTGGTCTGCATCTGACAGGTGGGGTCATGATGGCTGACACCGAAGAGCGAATGGATTTTCTGCGAATGACTCACGCGCGAAGTCGCTGTCTGGGCATGGAGACTGAAATAATCACTCCATCGGAAGCTAAGGCGATGTTTCCTCTTATGGATGAAAGTCAGTTTGTGGGTGCGCTTTGGGATCCGGTTGAAGGGCATTTGGATCCGTCTGGAACCACGCATGCGTACGCGAAGGCTGCTCAAAAACTTGGGGCTAAAATTGAGCTGCGTAACAGGGTTGTGGAGATTACGCAGTCACCGGATGGAACCTGGCAGGTGGTGACCGAGAAAGGCACCGTCACGACTGAACATGTTGTCAACGCCGGTGGATTGTGGGCTAGAGAAGTGGGTCGGATGGTGGGTCTGGAATTACCTGTGCTTGCTATGGAACACATGT
The DNA here is from genome assembly GCA_047634635.1 of Granulosicoccus sp. Lineage (GTDB taxonomy): Bacteria > Pseudomonadota > Gammaproteobacteria > Granulosicoccales > Granulosicoccaceae > Granulosicoccus. Next base: position 8,885 of record JBLIIE010000122.1, read on the forward strand.
ATTTACTAACAGACGACATGCCCGAAGTTGCCGAATTCAATGCCGACACGGGGCGAGAGTTGGTCGGTGTTATCGATTTTAAAGGTGAGATTTACACTAGGCAGGAAGGCAAAGGTCTATTGCTGGGTACGTATGAAAAAGCCTGCAAACCCTGGTCACCGTCCAGTACACCCTGGGATTTTGGCCACGAATTATTACAGCCGGATCTGGATAGAATTGCGCCATCTCTGGAAATCGCCTTCAAGCATTTCCCTGCGTTTGAGAATGCGGGTATCAAACAAACCATAAACGGGCCATTCACATTTGCACCGGATGGCAATCCATTGATGGGGCCAGTAGATGGACTCACCAATTTCTGGTGCGCATGTGCGGTAATGGCTGGTTTTTCCCAGGGCGGTGGTGTTGGCTTGGCCCTGGCAAACTGGATGACAGAAGGTGATCCGGGCTTTGATGTGTTTGGTATGGATGTGACACGCTACGGGGAATGGGCGACGTTGCGCTACACAAACGCAAAAGTTCGGGAAAACTACTCGCGACGATTTTCCATAAGTTTTCCAAATGAAGAGTTGCCAGCAGCAAGACCTCAACAAACAACCCCAATTTATGACGTACTAAAGAACGAAAAGAATGCTGTAATGGGTGACAGTTGGGGGCTTGAAACACCTATGTGGTTTGCGCCGAGTGCTGAGGAGGCTCTAGATATACCATCCTTTCATCATTCCAATGACTTTGTTGCCATTTCCCGTGAAGTTAAGCAGACTCGATTGTCGGTGGGTGTGACAGAAATTTCAAATTTCGCCAAGTACGAGATATTGGGCGATGGAGCTGAGCTGTTTTTATCGTATTTGATGACAAACACTATGCCTAAGCTTGGAAGAATGGTGCTCACACCGATGCTTAACCACAACGGCAAGTTGATTGGTGATTTTACCATTGCAAAGTTTGGTGATGAACGATTTGTGATGTGGGGGTCTATCGCTGCTCAAAAATATCACTACCGTTGGTTCGAACAATTTCTGCCCGATTATCCGGCGGTATCAATACGTCGATTTGATTTGGACTTGGTGGGCTTATCCATCGCCGGCCCTAGCTCCAGGCATGTGCTCGCTGAACTCAGTGACATCGATGTGTCCAACAAGGCGCTTCGATTTATGGATTCGAGGGAAATAGATGTCAATGGTGCGCCTTGTATTGTTAATCGTATTTCATACACAGGCGATTTAGGGTACGAAATATGGATGGCACCTGCCTATCAACGTAAAGTCTATGATGGAATTAAGGGCGCTGGCAAAGCTTTCGATATTATTGACTTTGGAATGCGTGCATTGCTGTCCATGCGATTAGAAAAGAATTTCCCCACGTGGTTTGCCGAGCTTCGTCCAATTTATGGTCCTTATGAAGGTGCCATGGATCGATTCATCAAACTGGATAAAAATGATTTTGTTGGCCGCAAGGCTGCTGCTCTGGAATACGAAGAGGGACCAAAACTTCGTAGGGTCTCGCTAGTTATTGAGGCAGGAACAGCAGATGTCATGGCGGATGAGCCGATCTGGGCCAAAGTGGGAGACGAAGAGTATAATTCGGTTGTATCACCGCATGGGTATGGTGCTCCCCGTTTTGATATCGATGGACAGCGAACACCCAAACCAAACCCTCAAATAGACGGCGAGTGGCGGGTTGTTGGTTGGGTCACCTCTGGAGGGTATGGCCATTATGTAGAAGCATCACTAGCGCAGGCCTACCTGCCTTCTGAATTGGCGTATCGAGAAGATAACGACTTGTTTGAAGTGGAAATACTGGGCCTGCGTTACCCAGCGCGTATCGCTATGGAGCCGTTGTTTGATCCAGACGCTAAACGAATGCGGAGTTAAATAGTATTGAGAAAACCTTTCGATTCCCTGTTAGACAACCTGTCAATTTTTGAATGACCAGTTTTCATAAAGGCGTTTTAAGTGCTGTCATCGCTCAGATATTGTGGGGTTTGTTTCCCATCTATTGGAAGTGGCTGGATCATGTTAATTCGATAGAAATTTTAAGCCATCGAACTTTATGGTGTGCTGTTTTTCTTAGTCTCCTTGTTGTGCTCACTGGGAAGCGCCGTGCGATTGTGGGTCGGGTGCTCAGCAGCAAGATCGAGATAGCGCGGCACTTCATATCGTCAAGTCTGATTGCGGCCAATTGGTTGGTCTATATCTGGGCAGTCAACAATAATCATGTCATTGATGCCAGTTTGGGCTACTTCTTATCACCCTTAGTTAGTGTGGTATTGGGTTTCTTTATATTTTCAGAGAGGCTGAATGTTCTTCAATGGTCGGCGGTAATTCTGGCAGCTATGGGCGTGGTCATCATGACAGTGGTCAGCGGGGTTTTTCCGTGGATTGGATTGGCGCTCGCCTCTTCGTTTGGCGTGTATGGTATGGCGCGCAAAAAGGCGTCCACCGGCCCTATTAATGGTTTGTTTGTCGAGACCTTGTTGCTAGTACCGGTATCGTTGCTAGCCATGATGTGGCTATTCGATAATGGTGATTTGACGTATAAGTTTTCATGGAATCAAACTGACTTGCTGCTGGTGTTAGGAGGGCTTGTAACCGCCATACCCCTTGTGTTGTATGCACAAGGGGCTCGTTCATTACCGTTGAGTTTTAGTGGGCTGCTGGTATTCATCACACCCTCCATTCAGTTCCTGATCGGTTGGCTCTATTTTAAAGAGCCTATTCTGCTAGCCAGCTGGTTCGGATTTGCCTGTATCTGGTTGGCACTGATTTTATACAGTTTCGCTCTAGCAAAAAAATAGATGACGACGCTATTAATATCGCCTGCTTTTCCCTGGTTGGAGCAATACGGTTTATGTCGGAGAATAACTAAATGAACATTGGGGAAGCGGCTGCACAGTCCAGTCTGCCGGTTAAAACCGTAAGATACTACGATGAAATCGGACTGGTGTCACCGGCACGATCAGACAGTGGTTATCGCGCTTACTCCACAGTCGATTTACATCGATTGCAATTTGTATCGCGTTCACGTGGGTTAGGATTTTCACTGGATGATTGTCGCCACCTTCTGTCGCTGTACGATGATGAGAGCCGAGCCAGTGCCGATGTGAAACGTATTGTGCGAGAAAAGCTGCTGGAGGTGGATCGCAAAATTGAAGAGCTTGAGAGTTTAAGGAAGACATTGACCCATCTTGCAAACAATTGCCGTGGGGATTCGCGTCCTGAGTGTCCAATCCTTGCAGATCTTGCGGGTTCTGCGACTAGAAAATAGCGGGGACGTGTTCTTGCCCAAAAAAGTTTGAAAACTGATTGACCTTCCAGTTGCTGGAAGGTCTAGGCTAGTCATTGTGAGATATCCGATGGAGAGTTAATCATGGACGCACCCCTAATTACGTTCGAAGTTTCAAATATGAATTGCGCCTCCTGCGTAGGGCGCGTTGAGAAGACTTTGCAGTCAGTACCAGGAGTCACTTCCTCCTCTGTCAACTTGGCAACAGAATCTGCGACGGTTGCAGGATCATGGTCCACTGAGGCCATTGTGGATGCTCTAGAGACTGCAAACTATCCACCTAGGACGGAATTGTTTACCTACAGCGTCAGAGGAATGAGCTGTGCTTCATGTGTAGGGCGAGTGGAGAGGGCACTCTTGGAGGTGGTAGGTGTTGTCAGTGCTTCAGTCAACATTGCCAACGAATCTGCGCAAGTGGCGATATTGATGGGGGCTGTGACCAAAAGTCAGATTGAATCTGCTATTCATTCGGCAGGATACGAGGGTAGTGAATTATCAAACGACCAAACAAGTGGTTCAGATCGTCGAGATACAGAAACCCGAGCATTGAAAAACCAAGTACTTATTGCTGCAGTTCTTACGTTGCCAGTGTTCGTATTGGCGATGGGCAGCGGACATATTGCCTTCCTGAAGGATTTAACTGCGAGTGAAGGTGGTCTACGTTTGAGTTGGGCGTTTCAAGCGATACTTACCGGCTTGCTGTTAGCCTGGCCTGGTAGAACCCTGATGCAGAACGGCTTCAGAGGACTGCGTAAGCTCACACCTGATATGAATAGTTTGGTTGCGATCGGGGTGAGCGCTGCATTTACCTATTCGTTGGTTGTTACTTCCAGGCCAGAATGGCTGCCTGAGTCATCACGGCACGTTTATTTCGAATCAGCTGCTGTAATTATCACGCTAATACTACTTGGGCGTTATTTCGAATCCCGCGCCAAAGGCCAAACCGGTGCGGCAGTACAAAAGCTACTGGGTTTACAAGCACAGACCGCGATGGTTGATATCGATGGCGTAGTTAGGGAATATCCCATCGAATCTATTCGTAAGGGCCATAACATTCATGTACGTCCGGGTGAAAATATCGCCGCTGACGGTGTGATCATTACCGGTTCGTCCTATGTAAATGAAAGCATGATTACGGGTGAAGCTATACCCATTGAAAAAGGTGTGGATTCTTTGGTGGTGGGTGGAACCATAAATGGTAATGGAGCCTTAGTAATTTCCGTTACTCACACGGGGGCGGATTCCGTATTGGCTCAGATTGTCAAAATGGTTCAAGACGCACAAGGTAGCAAGCTACCTATACAAAGCCTGGTTGATAAAATAACATCGTGGTTCGTACCTGCAATTCTTGTGATTTCGCTGGTCACGTTTTTAGTGTGGATTTTCTTAACTAATCAAAGCGACGTTTCGTTTGCATTAGTTGCCAGTATTTCTGTACTGATCATTGCTTGTCCTTGTGCCATGGGTCTAGCGACTCCTACCTCTGTCATGGTGGGTACCGGACGTGCAGCTGAGCTAGGAGTCTTGTTTCGCAATGGGGCCGCGCTTCAGGAGTTGGAAAAAGTGCACACTGTTGCGCTGGACAAAACAGGTACTTTAACGTTGGGCCATCCTGAACTGATTGAAATATCAACGACACAAGGATTTGTCGAATCAGATGTTTTACGCATGGTGGCTGCGGTGGAAAAAAACTCTGAACATCCGCTTGCAGAGGCCATTGTTGAAGCTGCCACACAACAGGAACTAAGTATTCCGGATAGCCAAGGCTTTAACTCGATACCCGGGATGGGAGTGGAGGCACAAGTTGAAGGTAGAACACTACTCATCGGGGCTGATAGGTTTCTTGAAAGCCGGGGTATTTCAGTTGCCTTGCTGTCAGATGAAAAGCAACGGTATACCAGCCTAGGCTATTCACCTGTGTATGTGGCGATTGATCAGCAATGTGCTGCTCTAATGGGCGTTGCTGACCCTATAAAAAGTAATGCGGCCAACACCATAAAAATACTTCAATCCATGGGTCTATCTGTCGCCATGATTACGGGTGATAATGCTCAGACTGCAGACACGGTTGCTAAAAAACTGGGTATTGAAACTGTCATTGCGGAGGTTTTACCTGGAGGTAAGGTTGACGCCATAGAGAGTTTAAAAACTAATGGGGTCAAGGTCGCTTTTGTTGGTGATGGTGTAAATGATGCTCCTGCTCTGGCTGCAGCAGATGTGGGTATAGCCATTGGTACTGGGACAGACGTTGCTATAGAAAGCTCCGATGTTGTACTGATGTCAGGTGACATTCAAGGAGTGGCTACCGCAATTAATCTTAGTAGAAAAACAATGAGGAACATTAAGCAGAACCTCTTTTGGGCATTCAGCTACAACACGTTGCTTATTCCAGTCGCTGCTGGAGTGTTGTATCCATTCGTTGGTATTTTACTCTCGCCGAGTCTTGCGGCGGGTGCTATGGCATTTTCAAGTGTTTTTGTACTTACCAATGCACTGCGTTTACGCTGGGTGTAAATGTTGGTAAAAATTTACCAATTCACTGATGTATCGCTCAATCGGATCTGTGGTGTATTGTGAGAATCTAGTTGGTAATTAAATAAACTGATATTTATCGTGATACTGACCACGAATTATTTCGCAATTACTAGAGAGTGGGTAGGTCAGGCAAAGCCTGACCTACCCATTTTTCGGACAGCTGTTTATTAATTGGATGATAGGAACGGCAGTTTGTTGATTTAAGCTAAAGAAAATAAGCCAAATGCAGTTCTTGAAGATAAAAGCTTAACTGAGGTGCATAAATTTCATGCGAGCCCTTTACATTCTTCGTCCACTGAAATAGCCTATGCGTTCGACATAAGGTTGGTGGAAGAGTCTGGTCTTAAAGACTGGCGCCGAAGACGCAACAGCCCGTAAACGCTCAGGCACAAAGGACCATCAAAGCTAGTCGACTCTGGAGAGTGATAGCGTAGCTATCCGCCAAAGGGGAAAGAGCACGTATTCTTCGTGTTCCAATCTCTCAGGTTCCCGGACAGAGGGGCACAGGTGCGACTTGCATCGGGTGCAACCGACGGGATCTGAAAACCATGAGTCAACACACACCACTTTACGAAGCTCACCTAGCTGCAGGTGGAAAGATGGTCGACTTCGCGGGCTACAGCCTTCCAGTCCATTACGGTTCATTAGTCAATGAACATCACGCGGTTCGCAGGAAAGCCGGTGTCTTTGATGTCTCCCATATGACCATTGTCGATGTGACTGGTACAGGAGCTGGTAAATGGCTACGGACGTTGCTGACCAACGACATAAAGAAGTTAAGTGAAGGTCGAGCTTTATATAGCTGCATGTGTAATGAGCAAGGTGGTGTCATTGACGATCTTATTGTTTATTCAATGGGGGAAGGCGAGTACAGAGTGATTGTTAACGCTGCAACTCGGCAGAAAGACATTGCCTGGTTTGAAAAAAATCAGGTAAAAGATGCGACCTTTGACGTGAAAGAAAATCTGGCACTCTTAGCCATACAGGGGCCAGAGGCGGTGGCTATTGCCAGTGATGCACTTGACGCAAAAGGCATCAGCGGCGACGAAATAGGTTTATTAAAACGATTTT
>JBLIIE010000123.1:0-15643 GCA_047634635.1 Granulosicoccus sp.
ATTCCTTTTTGCTAGGCTCGGATTTTACTCCACAGAGTAATTTTCACTTAAAGTAAATCGTTAATGTATAAATGAAAAACAGCTGGCACGAGTTGATTGGTACTGACGATTAACAGGGAGCTATTACTTAATGCCTGCGGAGATTACTCCGCGGAGTAATTCAAGTTTTCTGTGGGGTGTGCCTGACTGGCATTGCCATCAGCAAAAATACTGTCGACTGTCCAATTGACAGTACCTGTTTGGATCAAAATATCAGAGCTGTTAACAGGCCGTGCTGAGAATGTGTGGGGACCAACGTCTAAAGGAAGCACAGGATAAGAGCTTGAGCAGGTTTCAGATTCGCACTACCTCAGTTCAGGGCAACAGTCTGGCGTAGGCGTAGACCTTCCATAGGGGGTAGAGGTAGCGAGTTTTGTCTACATGTATTCATGAATACATGTACTCTAGAGGATATATGAGAAAATTCATGAATTCATCTGCAGCGCAAGACTCTGAGCAAGAGGGGCCACCAATCTCGTTTCAAGATCAGGTTGACCGATCGCGACCGATTGGCGTGCAGATTTATGAGGTCGTGCGTCTCAACATAATTCTTGAAGTCCTTAAACCACTCGACCCGATTAACGAAACAGATCTGAGCGTTTGGTTTGGGGTCAGTCGTACACCGGTCCGAGAGGCCTATGTCCGGTTGGTCAATGACGGATTAATACAAGCACGAAACAAAGTGGGCACGATAGTCGCCCCTATTGACAGTGCGCGAGTCAAGGAAGGAATCATCATCCGCCGTGCGCTAGAGCGTGAAGTCGTGAAGCTTGTTTGCGAGAACGAGGTAAGTCTTAAACCGCTTGATAGTCTTCTTGCGTTGCAGAGCGTCTCTGTTTCTCATGATGATCACATAGCATTTTTTAAACTAGATGAAGAGTTTCATGCGGCCCTTGCAGACCTTGCGGATCTGCCGTCAGCATGGCGACTTGCACATTCTGTAAAGGCGCACACTGACCGCGCCCGAATTGTCCTGACAGCTAATTTGCCCAAACGTATTAACATTGCCTTTAGCCAACATCTCGAGCTAGTTGAAGCCCTAAAAGGTCGCGATGTAGAGCTGTCCCAAGCGCTGGTCAGCAAGCACATAAACTCGGCTTTTGAGGTGTTGGAAAATCATGTTGCATAGCGACCGTTTCTTTCCCTCTGATCCGACTACACGTTCTATTGCGCAGCGGCTTTTTCAGGAAGTTGAGCATCTTCCGTTGATTTGCTCCCACGGCCATACAGATCCGTCGTGGTTCGCTCTCAATCAGAATTTCACCAATCCTGCCGAGCTGTTGATCGTGCCAGATCACTATATTTTGCGCATGCTTGTGTCGCAAGGTATCGGCCTTGACGCGCTGGGTGTCTCAGCTCTGGACGGCACAATTCAAGAAACTGACGGCCGGAAAGTGTGGCGTTTGTTTTTCGAGAACTACAAATTGTTTCGCTCGACACCGGTACGGCATTGGATGGACCATACGCTAGAGACCCTTTTCCACATAGAAGCCCCATTGGAGCTAAAAGACGCAGATCAAACCTACGATCTGATTTCTGAAGCACTAGAAACTGATGCGTTTCGGCCACGCGCACTTTATGAAAGCTTCAATATCGAAATATTGGCTACGACAGACTCCTGTCTTGATGATCTGAATTATCACAAAGCGGTAGCTGACTCCACGTGGTCTGGACGTGTCGTGCCGACTTACAGACCAGATGTGGTGACAAATCCTGATCTGGTTGGGTTTTACGATGCAATTGTTAAGCTGGGAGACATAACGGGGGAAGACACCTCGGAGTGGGGAGGGCTTTTGCGTGCACATCGTGCCCGCCGGCAAGATTTCATTGCTCATGGCGCTACTGCAACTGATCACGGTCATCCAAGTGCAATAACCTGTGATTTATCGGATGCTGAGTGTTCAGTGCTTTACTCAGATGTTCTTTTGGGCAAAGCAACAGTTGCTCAAAAAGAAGCTTTCCGCGGACAGATGCTAACCGAAATGGCCCGGATGAGTATTGCCGACGGGCTGGTCATGCAGCTACACCCGGGATCTATGCGCAACCACAGTCGGTCTGTTTTCGAACGCTTTGGTGCGGATAAGGGATTCGATATTCCAAAGCGGACAGATTTCGTGAACGCATTAAAACCTCTGCTTGATGCACATGGGCATGACAAGCGATTAACCCTCATTCTGTTCACGCTGGACGAATCCACTTACGGGCGTGAGCTTGCGCCACTGGCTGGAGCCTATCCCTGTTTGCGGTTAGGGCCTGCTTGGTGGTTTTTCGACAGCCCTGAAGGAATGATCCGCTATCGCCAGATAACTACCGAAACAGCAGGATATTATAATTCGGTTGGTTTTAATGATGACACACGGGCCTTGCCATCGATTCCCGCAAGGCATAATTTAGCCCGCCGCATTGATAGCGCTTTCCTTGCAGGTCAGGTTGCTGAGCATCGGCTTGGGGAAGATGAAGCCGCCGAAGTAGCTGTGGATCTAGCTTATGGTTTGGCAAAGCGTGCCTACAAATACGAAGAAGTAATATGAAACAAACGTGGCGATGGTTCGGTCCAGCAGATGCGATTTGCATAGAAGATATCGAACAGACTGGTGCAACGGGTGTGGTCAGCAGCTTGTATCAAATACCCAACGGTGCTGTCTGGAGTCGTCAAGACATTGAAGTGCGTAAGCGTGAAGTCGCACAGCGCTTTGATGGCAGTCCATCGGCGCTGCGATGGGATGTCGTTGAAAGTCTCCCCGTCTCCGAAGACATCAAAAAACAAGACGGTGACTGGCGCTCTCATATCGCAAACTACAAGCTTAGCCTGGAAAACTTGGCAGCCGCAGGTCTGAAGGTCGTTTGCTACAACTTCATGCCTGTGTTGGACTGGACGCGTACCGATCTTGCCTGGCTTTTGACGGATGGAGCTGCGTGCATGCGCTTCGACATAATAGATTTTGCTGCGTTTGATCTGTTTATTCTCAATCGGCCGGGTGCTATGCAGGATTTTTCTGAAACCGTCATAGAGGCAGCGCGCGAGCGTCATGCCACAATGTCCGCCGCTGATTGTCAGGCACTTTTGGCAAATTTAGTCAAGGGGCTTCCGGGTGCTAATCAGGAACTATCTTTTGATGAGTTTAAGGGTTTGCTTACCGCCTATGACGGCATCGGCCCAGATGAGCTAAAAGCCAACCTTTATACTTTTCTTAAAGAGGTTGTGCCAGTAGCAGAAAGTCTTGGTGTGCGTCTGTGCTGTCACCCTGATGATCCGCCTTTTCCTCTTTTGGGTTTGCCGCGTGTCGTGTCGACAGAAAGTGACTATGCAGAACTTATTGCGGCCGTGGACAGTCCGGCAAATGGGATCACCTTGTGCAGCGGATCGCTGGGCGTACATCCGGGCAATGACCTGCCCGGCATGATGCAGCGGCTTGGACATAAGGTAGGTTTTTTGCATTTGCGAAATATTCGGCGCGAGGGTACAAACTTTCCTGGTTCTTTTCACGAAGCCGCGCATCTGGATGGCAATACGGATATGGTCGCTTTCGTTGCGGCTATTCTGACCGAAGAGGCGCGACGTAAAGCCGAGGGTCGTGAAGATTGGAACATTCCCATGCGTCCCGACCACGGTCATGAAATGATGGACGATTTTAATCGTAAGCGGCAGCCGGGATATCCGTTAATTGGACGCCTGCGTGGATTGGCAGAACTGCGTGGTGTCATCACAGCATTGTCGTCTGATCATGTCTCGTTCTCAGATCAGATACCTGTCCCGATATCGGAATCTCCATCGGAGACAGATGCGTGACTCAGTGGCCAGTAAGCTCTGGGTATGATCCTGAAAAAAGCCAGGTTGGTATCGTCCATATCGGCCCCGGTGCTTTCCACCGCGCTCATCAGGCAGTTTATACCGACGATGCACTGGCACGGTTTGGAGGCGATTGGCGTATTCTTGGCGTCAGTTTGCGCAGTGCATCTACCGCCCAGAAACTGAATGCGCAGGATGGCCTTTACACACTGGTGGTTCGCCCAGATAAGCCTGATATGCCATCAGAGTATCGCGTGATTGGCAGTGTTGCTGGTGTTCTGGCTCCCGATGCGGGTTTTGCCCACGTACTGTTAGCCTTGGCGAGCCCTGAAACTCGAATCGTAAGTCTAACCATCACTGAAAAGGCTTATGGCGTGAGCGCTGCTAAAAGCGCCCTTGATATGAACGACCCACAGATAGTCGCAGATCTTGCGAATTCGAAGGCACCAACTGGTGCTATCGGTCTTGTTACCCGAGCCTTGCAAATGCGATATGAGGCGGGTCTTGCTCCGTTCTCAGTAATGTCGTGCGATAACCTTCCTGACAATGGGCTGTTGGTGCGCAGTGGCGTGCTGGATTTTGCGCAGCGTATTGACCCAATACTGGCTGATTGGATTCGGCGAAATGTGAGTTTTCCTTCGACGATGGTAGATCGCATAACACCCGCCACGACCCAAGCTCTATGCGATGAGGTCCATCGTGAAACGGGTCACCCAGACACTATCCCTGTTGAAACAGAAACGTTCAGTCAGTGGGTTGTCGAAGACAATTTCTGCAATGGTCGGCCCCCTTGGGACGACGTTGGTGTGTTGATGGTTAAAGACGTGGGTCCATACGAGCAGATGAAATTACGGATGCTAAACGGCGCACATTCCATGCTTGCTTATGCAGGTTTTTTAGCGGGACATAAATATGTGCGTGACGTCATGGCAGACCCAGCTTTGTCGAGACTGGTGGCATGTCATATCAACGCAGCCGGTGCGACACTTGATCCACTGCATGGGGTCAATTTCAAGGAATATGCACAGACGCTTGTACTTAGGTTTAGTAATCCAAACATTGCACATGAGACCTATCAAATTGCAATGGATGGTAGTCAAAAGATGCCACAACGGATCTTTGAACCTGCTCTTGTTGCATTGGATCGAGGGACCAATGTTGACCCATTCGCTTTTTCCATAGCCTGCTGGATACAGTATTTGTCTGGTGCGCATGATACCGGTGAGAGCTATGAGCTTCGTGATCCCAGAGAGAGCGAACTCTCCAACGCCTGTGCAGCTGGAGGGAACGATACTAATGCCATCGTTGCTGAGATTTTTGCACTTCCTGACCTTCTACCTTTGAGTCTTGCCGAAAACCCTGGCTTTCAAACATTGGTGCACAAGCATTTGCATGTCATGCGTTTAAGCGGCGTGAACGTGGCCATTGCCAAGGCGGTGACTGAAAATGAGTGATTGTCCACTGGCAGAACAATGGAATGCGTTATGAATAATAACGTTACCCGACTGGCAGTGATCGGACTTGGGATGGCATCTAAACCGCATTTGGCAGCGCTTCGTCAGCTTGCCCCGGCGATTGAGGTGGCAGGTGTCTATGCCCGCAACGCTGAGCGGCGTGCAAGCGTTGCCGCCCACACAGGATGTCGTGACTACGACAGCATTGCTGCAATTTGTAGCGATTCGTCTGTTGATGGCGCAATTATTATTACTCCACCCAACGCGCGAATTGAGATAGTTAGGTCACTAGCTGCGGCGGGCAAGCATGTTCTGATGGAGAAGCCGGTGGAGCGTAACTTGGTCAACGCTGAAGCGATAGTGAAAATTTGTGAAGATGCTGAAGTCTCTCTGGGTATCGTACTGCAACACCGGTTCAGGGCAGGTGCTATCGCACTAAGCGATTTGGTGCAATCTGGCAAATTGGGCCAGATACATTTGGTGCGAGTTGTGCTGCCGTGGTGGCGTGATCAATCTTATTATGATCAGCCTGGTCGAGGCACCTATGAGATGGATGGTGGTGGTGTTTTAATCACCCAGGCCATCCATGTGATAGATCTTATGCTCAGCTTGACTGGTGCGGTTAGCGTGGTCAGTGCCATTATTGGCAAAACGCCCCTTCATGATATGGAGGCTGAAGACTTTGCCAGCGCCAGCCTGCGTTTTGAAAATGGTGCGATGGGATCGATCACAGCCACTACTGCCAGTTATCCCGGTGGGCCTGAAACCCTTGAAATTGATACCGAGTATGCGGCTTTGCGGTTGACAGCGGGTGAGCTGGTAGTTGCATGGCGTAATGGTCAGACGGAAACGTTCGGTGAGATAACAGGGTCAGGTGGTGGCAGCGATCCGATGGATTTCCCGTGCGATTGGCATCGCGATTTGATCGCTGATTTTTCCTCCAGTTTCATAAATAAGATACCTCCGAAAATCACAGGGCGTCAGGCACTTGAGGTTCACAAACTCATTGATGCCATCGAGCGCTCTGCAAAGTCAGGGCAGCGGATAAGCATGGAGAAGAACCAATGACCCAGATCAAATTTGCAGCTATTGGACTGGACCACCGACATATTTATGGCATGTCCGAAGGCATGATACGTGAAGGCTGCGAATTTGCAGCTTTCTGGACTGAGGGTGAACCGCAACCTATTGATGGGTTCAAAAAGCGATTCCCTGATGTGCCGCGTGTCGACGACCTGCAACAAATCCTGATGGACGACTCTATCCAACTGGTCTTGATTGCATCTCCACCTAAAACTCGTGCAACACTATCTTTACAGGCCATGCAGCACGGGAAGGATGTGATGTTGGACAAGCCTGGATGTCTGACGATGGAGGAACTAGTGGAAATCGAAAAGTGTATTGCCCAAACAGGTCAGATCTGGAGTGTGAATTTTTCTGAGAGATTTGAGGTACCTGCCGTCACTCTGGCTGACCAACTAATCGAAGAAGGTCGGATAGGCAAGGTCGTACATGTGCTCTCGGTTGGGCCTCATCGCTTGAACGCACCCATGCGACCAGAGTGGTTTTGGAAGGCATCTGAATATGGTGGCATTCTGGGTGATATTGGTACACATCAAATCGACCAATTCTTGCATTTTACAAAATCCTCTAATGCGACCATCACCCGCGCTACGGCCGGCAACATTAATACGCCTCAACACCCTGATTTTGAAGATTTTGGTGAACTTAACCTGAGCTCAGAGCATGCCCAGGGCTATGTTCGACTGGATTGGTTCACACCGGACGCTGCGCCAAATTGGGGGGACGGTCGCCTTACTATTCTTGGCACCGAAGGCTATATCGAAATTCGCAAATACATGGACGTTGCTGGGGAGCCCGGCACCGACCATGTGTTCCTTGTGAATAACTCCGACTGCACGCGTTTTGATGCATCTGGTGCGGGAACGCCTTATTTCAAAAGGCTTCTCGCAGACATCCATAACCGAACAGAAACTGCCTGTTCACAGCAGCATACGTTGACTGTTATGAATTTGGCCATTGAGGCTCAGAGCAAAGCCATCCGGCTTATTGTGCCATGGGGTGCTACAGATTCTGATCATCGCAGGGCTTAGGATGCTGCGACAACGCTCTACGAGTGATAACTAGGCTTTACTGCGCATTTGCTCCAACTCCAACAACAGCGGTCTCAACTGAGAGTCAGCATTCCTAAACCAATCTGTCGACCAAATTCTGCGAATTTCCCAGCCTAGATTTTCCAGTACCTCCTGACGAAGTCTATCCCTGTCACGCGCTGATTTTGCAGAGTGATAGGTAGCTCCATCACATTCAATGCCCATTAGAAATTCACCCGGCTTGTCTGGGTTTCGTACAGCCAAATCAATGAAAAAACCTGCAGTTCCCACTTGAGGTTCCGCTGCGTAACCAGCGGCAGCAAGCTTTCTGATAACAGCGACTTCAAACGCGCTGTCGGGTTGGCGACCCGTGTGCACAGTTGATTTCAAATGACCAGTCTCGCAATACCCAAGTAAGTCACGCAGACTTTGCACCCCCAGTTTGCTGTTGCTGTCGGCTTTAATATCGCCAGAGCCCATCGACGAAATAATCTCCATACGTTTCTTGGATCGAGTCAGTAATACATTAAGTCTTCGCCACCCTACATCTGAATTAATCGGTCCAAACCGCTGGTAAGTGACACCACCCGCTATCTCGGGCCCGTAGGTCATAGAGATGATGATTACATCGCGCTCATCTCCCTGTACGTTTTCAAGGTTCTTAATAAACAGCGGCTCGTCCGTTTCCTGATTATGTTCAAATGCGCGTTGAAGGAGTTCGTCGGATGACAGTTTTCGTTCTAATAATGCTTCTATTTGATCGCGCTGCTTAATATTCATTGCCACTACACCGACAGATTCTTTCGGCCGGGACATTAGCTGAATAGTGAGAATTTCGACGATGCGTTCAGCTTCAACCAGATTGACACTTTCCTTAAATGTTGCATCGTTTAGTCGGGTGAAATTAATTCCATATGCTTCGCTCTCGTTGAACGGTGAAGGGAACAGCACCAAATCTGCGTCATAAAATTTTTGATTGGAAAAAGCAATCAGTGATTCATGGCGAGAACGATAGTGCCAACGCAGACGTCGAGTTTGGAATATGGGTATAACTGCATCCAAAATACTCTCGGCTCGCTGCACGCCAACAACCTCGTCGTCGTGCTGGTCATCGTCCGATGCAATGCGGTTAAAGAACGAAGTCGGTGGAAGCTGTTTGGGATCACCGACCACCACCAGTTGCTTGGCCCTTGCGATAGCCCCTAACGCCTCTTCGGGCCGAATTTGCGACGCTTCATCCATGACAATTACATCGAACTCGTACTGCCCGGGTTCAAGGTATTGAGCCACGGACATCGGGCTCATCATAAAGCAGGGTTTAAGCGCTCTGATGGCTGCGGGTGCACGCTTTAACAGTGAACGAATAGCGACATGCCGCTTTTTCTTAGCTGCCTCATGACGGATAAGAGAGAATTCAGAGTAGGTGCTCACCGCCCCGCGAATGTTGCCAGAGGGTATCTTGTTTTTTGTGCAGTTGGCGGCAATTTGATCTCTTTGCAGGCTTAGCAGTTCTTTGTCATAGCGTTGGAACTGCTGCCGGATGGCTTGTATTTCATTACCGTCCATCTCAGAAAGCTCTGTATCCACACTCATAATATGTGTAGCTAGCTGCTGATAGAGATCTGCCTCCACCGCAAGTGCTGATAGCTCAGAAGAGAGTGACCCGCTTTCAAGTAACGTTGTAAGGCCTATGAGAGTTTTAGACCCAGCTCGCTGCTTTACGCGTTGATAAGAGAGCCAGTTGTCCAGCCAGTCGGTTTGCTGCAATGCGCGTAAATTACGCGCATGACTTTGCACCATTACTTCGCAGCCGGAAAGCCAATGATTCCGATCGACGTTACCTGCTGTTTCAAATTCTTCCTGTATTTGCGCAACAGTTTTCAGTTCATTGTCGAATGCTGACTGTGCGTCGCGAAGCCTGCCTAATTGGGAAAGAGTTGGCTCCTTTTGTATTGCCCTGAAAAACAGCGTAGACGATGACGCGAGTGTTCCCAGATATTGAGCTGCAGATAATATCGATACCGCGCGTGAGTCATCAACCTCCGGGTGAGCACTAATCGGGATGATTGATGGTACAAAGTGCTTATAAGTTTCTTCCTGTGTCCATTGATAATGATCGCTGGCGCAGTTTGACCAACGAGTTGTTTGTTCGATAAGATTGGATATAGATTGGTTTGGATCGACAATGGAGTTGCCAACGAGACTGAGACTGTCATTGATCTGAGTGACAAGACCTGTAAGTCCAGCTGGGGAACCTAAGAGGGGCGTCTCGTCGTTAAATTCGGTAAAGAAGAGGGGATACATAACTTTAAGCCTTGTCAGGCTATTTACTAGGCTGCTAGCTTGTTCACCCAAATCGCTGGCGGCAGCCCTGTTAAGCAGATCAGCTGTTTGTTCATTTACAGAGATAAGAGCAGCCACTTTGGGTGATTGTCGAATGGATTGCCGCCCAAATTTATCGCTGACCGCCTGATACCAGTTGGAAAGTTCGCGATGTAGCGATAGGTTGGTATCCAGCCCGGCAAATGCATTGCCCAGAACAGGGTTCTGGTGATACTCCTTGGAAAGGTTTTCTAAACCTTCCTGGTATCTGATTAAATCTGGCAACATGTCGACGGCCTTTGACGTTTTCACTCCCATTCGAGACAGTCGCTTCAAAGACGTTTTTGCGTCTCTGTAAGTACTGTTAAGAAAACCGAAAATACCCGCGTTGCTTATTATACGAAAAAGATCTTCAAGGTATTGTCTGTCCGGTAATTGGTTGATAGTGAACGTATCGGATACCGTTTTGTTCTGATCTCTTAAGGACAGGATGATGGGTTCTATATGATCCAGTGCCTGAGTAAACGCATAATCTGCATATCGATCGTCCCTGAGTTTCCAGAGTTTTGCTGGCAACTGCTTCGTTATCTCCAACAGACTGATGAGTGAATTCATGCCAATTAATGAATCATTGAATACATCGTCAAAGGCCTCTGGTAGCTCACCTTTTAGTACTGATTTACTGTTGTTAAGTGTATCGGCACGAGCCATTAAAACGTCAAGTTGATCTATGTGTGAGTGCACTTTTCCCAATGGAGCTGAACCACTTAGCCCTAACGCATCACGAAGCGTTACGATCCCTTCGATGGTTTGTGCTGCGCGTTCCTGGCTCAGTAGATCGTCAGCCGTCACGTGAGCTGCAAGATCAGAAAATTGTTTACGATAATCCAGCCTTTTTTGTTCGATAGAGTCCAGAGCTAATCGGTTATCGCGTATATCTTCAATGCGCTGCAATAAGGATTCAGGAATGTCGTTGGGAAGATCTTTCAACGTACCCATAAGTGCAACTAGCGTTTCCTGATTTGGCGTGTCTGCGCACTCTATATGCAATGACAGCTGCAACTCAGACCAGAGCTCCATAATGTGTCGCTGCTGTTTGCTCCACTGTTCAAGCGTATCTAACAACGCTTGCCGTTGCTCTCCAGCCAGGTTGGCATTACGCACGCCGAACCAGGGATGCGTATCGATTGTAGAGCCCGGCGTCTGTTTAGCCACAGCGTCGAAAACCACTTGCAGACGCTCTGCCGCATCGAGTGTTTCTGCTATTGAGCGTGCAGATATGAGGTTTGCATCTTCGACAAACACTGCCCGTGTGCCACTAGGCAACGGCGATCTTTCGCTGAAGTCAGTTGCGCGTTGAAGTATCTGGTGGGGTGTAAGTTCAGAGTTTTGCCAAGGCGAGTTGATCTTCTCTGCATACTGGTGAAGGCTTGCTTTGTGCCCTTCATAGCGACTGATTTGTTGTTGCAGTTCAGTAGGCGCCTGAGCAGTCTCGCGACGGTTGTGGCTATCCATCAAGCTGGTAAGAATGGCAAGCTTATTGGATTTATGACTGTGTACTTCAAGGCAGAAGTCACCCAGGTTTGCTAAATCCAGACGCCGTTTGACGACCTCCAGAGCAGCCAGTTTCTCAGCAACAAACAACACACTGAGCCCTTTGTTAATACAGGCAGCAATGAGGTTGGTAATAGTTTGTGACTTACCCGTGCCCGGTGGTCCTTCGATAACCAGATTACGACCGTTCACAACATCGATTAATGCACTGTGCTGTGAGCTGTCGGCTTCATAGATGAGTGGGAAACGACTATGAATATCATCAATATCATCGATCAGATGCTCTGCCAGTGGTTCTGAGCTTGTGCGTTGTTGTTCATTCTCACTTGAAGCGAGGAAGTGTTGCAGTAATGGATGCTCAGCCAGATTCTTGTCTGCTGGCCATCGTGAGGGGTCAAGATCTTCGTACATCAGTTGTTTGGTGAAATCGAGTAGGCACAGCGCGGCATAACGCCTGACTCTCCAGCGGGTATCCATGCTAGCAATCATGCGACTCACGGAGGCTAAGTAGCTTTCCGGCTCACTGTCATCCGTCACCCTCGGTAGCTCTATACCGAAATCTTGCATCAGGCGTTGCGATAGGCTGATGTTGCTCAACAGGCCATCGTCTCGCAGGCTGAGCTTATAAGCCCAAAGGCCATCGGTAGAGACTCGTTTGCTGCGTGTAAGCTCAACTGGCACGACGAACAGTGGAGACAGGCGTGGTCTGTCGGAGGAGGGTGATTCGTACCACTCGAGAAATCCCAACGCCAGATAGAGGATGTTGGTTCCAGATTCTTCCATAGCGGTGTGCGCTAGCTGCCGAATTTTCCCTAAGCGTGTGTTGAGTTTGTCTGGGAATAGTAGTGTTTGTAGTTTGTCGTCACTGTGAATAGGACTGAGGCCTTCAGCGATTCCGGCTGGCAGGTCATAGGCGGTGTTTATCCCGAGACGATGTGCCCAGACATCCGGATGAGGGTAGTTATCCTTTATGCGTTCCTCTGTGTGCTCGTCGTACTTGATGTAGTCCTCGTTCACCAATTCGCGATGTGTTGGGGCGGGTACTGGCATCATGTCAAAGGGCTTGTCGTCAATTAAACGCGCGTATACCTGATCGGGAAGTTCATCGACAAGGCGAACTACCTGTAGCCGCTCAAGACTGCAGTTGATTAGGCGGTTACGAGCGCTCGTATCCACTAGTCGTTGACGTATCCGTTCCAGACTGTTTTTGGCCAGGGAGTCTTCGCCTTGATTCATTTGAGAATCTGAATATCCGCCTTGAGTCATCGTGCATGCCTTTCATCGAGTGCTCATATTGTGCCTGTGAGTCACTGCTGTGGGTGCGTAATTTATTCCTGCTTGATCAATATCTTGATGTTTTGGATTCTTCAGGCTTCACTAGTAAATGACTGATGGTTTCACGTTAATCGCCCCAAACCAAGGCTATAGCGAGGCGCATGTCTCACATCCTGGAACGCGCGGTGAACCTTAGGATATTGGAGTCGTAACATGGAGTACCAGAATTTTCAATATGAGACACCGCCTGTGCACTTGTTTCCTCACCGTCGCGTGCTAATGACTAGTTTAGCTATTACGCTGAATGCCATATTGTTGAGTAGTTGTGGTGATGGGGTAGTTTTATCGGATGACAGCTTGGTTCCCAGCGCCATTGATGCGCAGCTTCGGCAGCAAATTCAGGCCGCTGGAGTGACAGGAGATGCGGAGCTAGGGAGAACGCTTCCAGCCATTACAGACCCGTTGGCCCAATTGGGCAAAGAGCTATTTTTTACCGCAGGTCTTGGCGGTAATCTGGAAGTGGCTTGTGTCACGTGTCACCACCCTAATTTGGGTGGTGGCGATGATTTGTCTTTGTCTGTTGGTGTTGGGGCGATCGATCCCTTAATGCTTGGGCCTGGTCGGGTACATGAGGAAACAGGTCATCCCAACGTCCCTAGAAATGCGCCAACCGTATTCAATAGCGGATTGTGGGATCGCAGTATGTTCTGGGATGGACGTGTGGAGAGCCTGGATGTAAATCCGCAAAACAACGGGCTGGGGGCACTCATCAGAACACCTGATACGGCCTTTGGAATTCAGGATACGAGCACAGGTGGAAATCTGACTTCAGCACAAGCGCATTTTCCTGTCACATCTGCAGCTGAAATGCGATCGGCAGGCTTCGCAGTAGGTGCAGACAATGAGGCGCTACGAGAACGCCTGGCAGCTCGAATTGGTAGTTATGGGGGTGGCGAAGGCGAGTTGGTACAGAACGATTGGTTGCAGCGCTTCCAGAGCGCTTACGATCAGCCAGAAGCTTTGGCAGTAGATTTAATAGATTACGACAACATAGCGATTGCGATAGGCGAATATGAACGTTCCATGGTTTTCACAGACAACTCGTTTAACCGCTGGGTGGGTGGAAATAATGAAGCACTGTCGGACGAACAAAAGCGGGGCGCATTGTTGTTCTACACTCCAGTTGAAGACAATGGAGCAGGTTGTTCTAATTGTCACATCGGAGATTTCTTTACCGATGAATTAATGCACAACATTGCGTCAATTCAGATAGGCGAGGGCAAGGGCAATGGCAACGCAGATGACTTTGGGCGTGAGCGGGAGACCGGACTTCTTGAAGATCGATACAAGTTCAGAACTCCCACCTTGTTGAATGTGGCAGTAACTGGCCCTTACGGACATGCAGGTGCTTTCGACACTCTTGAACAAGTGGTTGCTCATTATATTAACCCGGGTGCTTCCATCAATAATTGGTTCAATAGTGGTGGTGTCTGTGGACTGGAGCAATTTGGCACCATGGCGGATTGCGCGACTTTGTATCCGGAAGCAAGAGCGAATAGTGTGCTTTCGCTTCAGCAGCTCGAGACCAGTAGAGTTGACGGCGACAGATTGTTTCTTAACGCCAATCTTACGGGTGTGCAGCAGGCTGAAATTGTGGCTTTCCTCGAAGCACTCACGGACCCCTGTGTTGAAGATCCAATGTGCATGCGACCGTGGATCGCGGATCCAACCAGTACTGGGCCAGATGGCATGCAACTTAATGGTGTTGACCATACAGGTACACCACTGGGAAGATAGACGTCGTTGCCACATTTGGTCATTTAAAGTTAAGACTAAGCTTGCAATCTAGGTTTACAGAGTGGGACGGGGTCAGCACCATTACCAACGACTCACTTTTTCTCGTTGTAGCGTCCGAAATATTTGGTGCCAAAGCGCGTGCTTGCATTGGTCCAAGTGGATTGCTCTAGTGCAATTGTTGCAAAATTTGCGTGTATTCTTTGCTTCGAATTGTTTTAGGTACTACATCCATTCAGGTGAAATAGTTCGCTACTCCTTGATTAGTAGAGAGTTAATCTTGTTACTAAGCGTTGGTGTATGTGTTGCAAAACAATGCATTGGTGTTGTCAATAGAGAAACAACCTAATTGTGAAAAGTAGACTAAAGTTAACTTTAAGAATACGATGTGTATGCGAAACTCTTTTGATTAAGATTAGTGTCATTACTGCAAGCATGGAGCTATAAGTAGCACGTTTATGTGTGAAAACTGAGGATGTTGTGCGTACAAATACGTGCACGTGGTCAATTGAATATTTTTTCTAACGTCTGGTTATTTAAGGCCAATCGCAAAGTAGACATTGAGAGATAATACTTATAACCATTGTTCTGTGGAGTACTGGAATGTCACGCGGTAATAGTAAGGATCTGGTCAAAGACGGTATAGGTCTGAAGAGAGCATCTAACGCGCTTTCTGTATTCGTTATTGCAGACTGTGAGACGGATGCAGATCACGTATCGGGTTTGTTGACGCAATCCGGTTATCGTAGTGAGTGGGTTAAAGATCTTTCTAACTTACCGAAGGCTGCAGATAAACCCGGGCTTTCTGAGCAGTACGTGGCTACGGTGGTGTGTCATCGTAAGTCAACTGCTTGTCATTCTTTAGCATTATCTCAATGCTTGCCCGGAAAAAAGATTATTGTTATATCCGACTGTAAAGCAGAAAAAACTGTTGTATCGTTACTTGACAGTGGTGCTCATTATTTCTTTAATATGAGTGAATCTAGCGTGTTACTACAAGTGCGGCTAGAAGCAGCTTTGCGGCAAAATCGAAAGTTCACCAATGAATCCTTTGCCGTTGGTGATATTTACTTCGATGCCGAAAAGCGTATGGTTACCAGGCAAGGTCAAGTGGTTGACTTAAGTCCAAAAGAATTTGATTTCGCGTACTATCTTTTTTTCAATCGAGATCGTATGGTCTGTAATAGCGAAGTTATGACATCTATATGGTCTTTGCCAGCAAGTATGGATACTCGCAGAATAGATACTGCGGCTTGTCGACTACGCAAGAAGTTGGAGTTAAATTCTGATAATGATTGGCT
>JBLIIE010000124.1:0-15600 GCA_047634635.1 Granulosicoccus sp.
TGCGCACTGGGATAGCCCAAAACACGGGCAGCGTTGTCGTTTGCAAAGAGAATTGATTCCTTCGCAAGTATTAAGCTGCCCTGAATTCCATCATTGACCAGTGTCTGATAGTCGATAGAGACCGCCGAGCGAGGCGTATTAATAGCAGGACCACCCAAGAGCCTTATATCCACACCTCGGACTTTATTGTTTTCGCCAACAACTGGAGTGCGCACAATCATTGCGTACCTGGAACCCATGCCATCAGCCGTTGGACCCAGATTAATAGTGCTGATGTCCGCTTCGGCAGCGTAAATGGTGCGACTGTCCAATGCCATTTGATCTCTGGCCACATCACCAGGGAAGAGGTCAAAGTCAGTTTTTCCGATGATGTCATCAGGAGACACACAGCCAATGCTGTGAGCGAATGCGGTTGAGCAGGCCCGATAAACCAAGCGATCGTCTTTCAAGGCGACCCTATCGCAGGACTGGCCTAATACACCTTGACGGTTCAACATACGCGTCGGACTCGGTCCCGGACTCGGTCCCGGACGCGGTTTCTGAGAGGTCGTCTGATGGGATGACTGGAGAACATCACTGAATCGCTCATCACTCACTCGAAGGTTGCCCCCATTATAGTTCAGTTCATCTTCGACCTTTAGTCGATGAGCACACTTTTTAGCCCCGTTTTACCTACCACTTTCAGGACAATTGAGGTAGGAGTTCACTCTTTCGCGCTTTTGTGTGCAAAAAAGATTATAGATTACGACGATACTGCCCACCCACTTCAAACAATACATTAGTCAATTGACCCAACGAGCAGACCTCAACCGCTTCTATCAGCGCGGCAAATACGTTCTCATTTCGGATAGCACAGTTGCGCACCTTTTCCAGAGCTTCGGGCGCTTGTACGGCATGGCGACGATGAAAATCTGCTAGCCGCTCAATTTGTTCATTCTTTTCATCATCATTAGATCTTGCCAACTCGATTTTCCCTGGGGCATCACCCTTTGGGTTCTTGAACATGTTCACACCCACAATAGGCAAAGAGCCATCGTGTTTTCGATGCTCATAGTACATCGACTCATCCTGGATTTTTCCACGCTGATAACCTGTTTCCATAGCACCCAGAACACCCCCTCGATCCGACAAACGATCGAATTCGGTAAGAACGGCTTTTTCGACCAGGTCAGTTAATTCTTCTATGATAAAACTTCCCTGATTGGGGTTTTCATTGAACGCCAATCCCCATTCACGATTGATCACCAGCTGTATCGCAACAGCACGTCTGACAGATTCGTCCGTAGGCGTGGTGACCGCCTCATCGTAGGCGTTAGTGTGTAACGAATTGCAATTGTCATAGACCGCAATTAACGCTTGGAGTGTGGTCCTGATGTCGTTAAACGCCATTTCCTGAGCGTGCAGAGAACGACCAGATGTTTGAATATGGTATTTCAGTTTCTGGCTGCGCTCATTAGCGCCATAACGTTCTCGCATCGCAATTGCCCAAATTCTGCGAGCCACGCGTCCTAGCACCGTGTATTCCGGGTCCATGCCATTACTGAAAAAGAAGGAGAGGTTGGGTGCGAATTCATCTATGGACATGCCTCGAGCCAGGTAGCTTTCAACATAGGTAAAGCCATTCGATAGTGTCAGCGCCAGCTGGGTGATCGGATTGGCCCCCGCTTCCGCAATGTGATAGCCAGAAATGGACACCGAATAGAAATTTCGAACCTCATGTTCAACAAACCATTCCTGAATGTCCGCCATCATTTTCAAACTGAATTCGGTAGAAAAAATGCAAGTGTTCTGTCCCTGATCCTCCTTCAGTATGTCCGCCTGCACCGTGCCTCGGACCTGGCGATAGGTTTGTTTGCGTAGCTCGTCCATTTCGGCTTCATTTGGCTCATATCCTCGCTCGTTGACGAACAGGGCAAGCTGCTGTCGGTAGGCTGTGACAAAGTAAAAAGCGAGGATAGTCGGCGCTGGCCCATTAATCGTCATGGACACAGACGTGGCAGCATCACACAAATCAAAGCCATCATAGAGGACCTGCAAATCTTCTACGGTTGCTATCGACACGCCTGAATTTCCAACTTTCCCGTAAATATCCGGGCGCCTACCTGGATCATTCCCATAAAGTGTTACCGAATCAAATGCCGTAGAAAGACGCTTTGCGGGAGCATGTTCGGATAAGGCTTTGAACCGTTTATTAGTCCGCAGTGGACCGCCCTCGCCTGCAAACATTCGAGTCGGATCTTCACCAGTACGTTTGAAAGGGAATACTCCGGCGGTAAACGGAAAGCGACCAGGTAAATTCTCCCGGCACAGCCAACTCAATAAATCACCGTGATCGGAATAACGCGGCAACGATACCTTTGGAATTCGAGTTCCAGAGAGTGTTGTCACCAGGGTATCCGTGCGAACCTCCCGATCTCTGACTCTCGATACCAACTCTTCCTTGCCGTAGGCGTCAACCGTATCAGGCCATTCAAGCAGCAATTGCTGGCTTTGGGTACTCAATCTCGATTGACGCTCTAATAGCAAAGTCTGCAATTCACCCTGCACAGCAGAAGAGCCTTTCGAATCCTTATGGTGCTGGCCTGAAATAGTCGTTGATTGATTGTTGACGAGCTCTTGTGCTGTTTGCAGATGTTGAATCTGACGCGCAATGTCAGCTTGAGCTTGAGTTTGAGAGTGGTAACGGCGAATACCATCCGCAATCTCCGAAAGATATCGCTGCGCAGAAGTTGGAATGATGTTGGACTGCAGAGTACTAGCTTTAATGTCGACCACCGGCAAGCGACCTTCATTCATTTTTAAACCAAGCTTAGCAAGTTCGGTTGCTAACAACTGATAGAGGGCTGTTACTCCATCATCGTTAAACCGCGCTGCTATGGTGCCGAATACTGGCATTTGATCGGGAGATTGATCAAATCGTTCATGGTTGCGCTGAACCTGCTTTCTCACATCACGCAACGCGTCCAAGCCGCCTTTACGCTCCATTTTATTGATAGCAACGACATCTGCAAAATCAAGCATATCGATTTTTTCGAGCTGGCTGGCTGCACCGAATTCAGGTGTCATTACATATAAAGACAGATCACTGATATCGACAATGCCAGCATCGCCTTGCCCAATACCCGGCGTTTCGACGATCACCAAGTCTACTCTGGACAGCCGGCAAGCAGCCACCATACTGGGCAAAGCTGCAGGTACTTCGCCACTTGCATCTCTTGTCGCGATGGACCGCATGAAAATACGAGGATGGTCAATCGCATTCATTCGAATTCGATCACCGAGCAATGCCCCACCCGTTTTACGACGAGTGGGATCTATCGCAATCAACGCTACCGAAATTGAATCGGACTGATCGAGACGAAGACGCCGAATGAGCTCATCAGTGACTGAAGATTTCCCTGAGCCACCGGTGCCTGTTATACCCAGAACAGGTGCTGGGTTTTCAAGTTTTGCGGCTTGGGCGTGTAATCTCTCAAGCGATGCAGATGCGAGCTCGTTGTTTTCAATGGCTGTGAGCAGACTAGCCAGCGGCCAATGTGCTGCTGTTTCAAACGGCTCAGTAGCGGCACTAAATAGTTCGTTATATATAGAGTCAGATTGAACTCCTTCAGCGCCAGCATTGGTAACGACTCGAGCCTGGTTGATCATATGATCAATCATTCCCTGCAGACCCATTGTTTGTCCATCTTGCGGGGAGTAGATACGCGCAACACCGTAGTCATGAAGTTTGGCTATTTCCTCGGGAATAATGACACCACCACCGCCGCCGAACACCTGAATCCGTTCCGCACCCTGCTCACGCAGGCAGTCGATCATGTACTGAAAATACTCAACGTGACCGCCTTGGTAGGAACTGATAGCAATTCCCTGAACATCCTCTTGCACCGCGGCTGCAACAATTTCCGCAACCGAACGGTTATGCCCCAGATGCACCACTTCGACACCGGATGCCTGCAACATGCGCCGCATAATATTGATGGAAGCATCATGACCATCGAAAAGACTGGCAGCCGTAATAAAGCGCAGAGGCGTCTGTGCTTTGCCAGGAATATGTGAAGTGGCTGCTTGCGACATAAATATAAGACTCCAGGGCGAATAGAACGACTATTTAAGAGTGCCCGCTCTTGACGTTTACGTCAACGTCAACTTACTCTATCCCATATGAGCGCGAATGCTAACGATATCGAACCTGTTTACTCAATCACTGATTTAGCGCAGGAACTTGATCTGACAACTCGAACCATCCGGTTTTACGAAGCCAGAGGACTGCTACGGCCTGCACGACGCGGGCAACAGCGTGTGTACTCTCGTGCTGATAAAACTCGACTAAAGTTGGTGCTTCGTGGAAAGCGACTCGGTTGGCCGCTGGATGACATTCGGGAGATGATTGAGCTTTACGAAACTCCAGATGGCGAACGTAAGCAGTTGGAAGTCATGCTGACAAAGATTGCTCAAAGTCGCGCAACCTTGCTGCAACAAAGAGAAGATATCGAATTGGCACTTAGCGAATTTGATGATATTGAAACGCGCTGCCGCAAGCAGCTTATCCAACCTAATTGAACACATTTGGGAAATTCAGCGATATGCACGTAACTTCAGCCGACCCCATTGTCATTGTTGATGGCGCAAGAACTCCAATGGGCAGTTTCCAGGGAGATTTAGCCTCAGCCACTGCACCTGAACTAGGCTCAGCGAGTATTCGTGCAGCGCTTGCCAGAGCAGGCGTTGCGGCAAGCGATGTTGATGAAGTCATCATGGGCTGCGTGCTGCCAGCAGGACTCGGACAGGCTCCAGCTCGTCAGGCATCTCTCGGTGCTGGGATCCCAGAAAGTGCAGGATGCACAACGATTAACAAAATGTGCGGCTCGGGAATGAAAGCCGTTATGTTTGCACATGACTTACTGCTTGCCGACAGCAATGATGTCATGGTCGCAGGGGGACTGGAGAGCATGAGTAACGCACCATACCTACTCCCCAAAGTTCGAGACGGACTGCGTATGGGACACAGCGAGGTCAAGGATCATATGTTTCTTGACGGGCTCGAAGATGCCTACCAACACGGAAAGTTGATGGGGCATTTTGCTGAGAAAACAGCCACGCATTATCAATTTACTCGCGACGCGCAGGACGACTTCGCAATCAGGTCACTCACTCGGGCCCAATCTGCAATGAATTCAGGCGCATTTGCGAGAGAAATCGAAGCGGTCATCATCAAATCACGCAAAGGCGACATAGCAATCGATAAGGATGAACAGCCGCCAAAAGCTAACCTAGAAAAAATTCGCACTTTACGTCCAGCATTTGCGAAAAATGGAACAGTGACTGCAGCAAATGCGAGTTCAATATCGGACGGTGCTGCAGCTCTTGTGATGATGCGTCAGTCAGAAGCTGAAAAACGCGGACTTAAGCCTAGAGCAAAAATTCTGGCCCACGCAAGCCATGCGCAGGCTCCTGAATGGTTCACTACTGCTCCGGTTCACGCCATAACAAAATTACTAAAGAAGCTGGATAAATCAGCCAGTGACATCGACCTCTATGAGATCAATGAAGCCTTCGCGGTAGTCACTATGGCAGCTATTCATGAACTCGGACTCGACGAGGACAGCGTTAACGTTTATGGCGGGGCGTGTGCTCTAGGACACCCTGTTGGGGCATCGGGTACACGAATTCTCGTCACGTTAATGAATGCGCTGGAACAACGCGGGCAGAAGCTAGGTATCGCCTCGCTTTGTATAGGAGGCGGTGAAGCCACCGCCATTGCCATTGAACGATTGCAATAGACATGAGACTCACTACTGAACAGACATTAATAAGAGACACAGCAGCAGATTTTTCACAATCTGTGCTGGTGCCCCAAGCGGGTAACAACGATGCTAATTCACTGTTTCCAACAGAAGCGATTAAACAAATGGGGCAGCTTGGCTTCATGGGCATGCTGGTCCCTGAATCGTTTGGAGGCTCTAACACAGACAATGTCTCCTATGCGTTGGCTTTAGAAGAAATTGCAGCCGGCGAAGGTGCAACCTCTACGATTATGAGCGTGCATAATTCTGTAGGGTGTATGCCGTTGTTAAATTTTGGCAGCCCTGAGCAACAACAGCGATATTTGCCAGCTATGGCAACAGGCGAACTATTAGCCGCATTCTGTCTGACAGAGCCTGATGCCGGTTCTGACGCTTCTGCCATTCGCACGACAGCCGCGCACAACGGCGATCATTACTTGCTCAATGGTACTAAACAATTCATTACTAACGGTAAGAGTGCAGGCATTGCCATTGTCTTTGCACGAACTGGCGAAGGTAAACAAGGTATCTCAGCGTTTATTGTTAACACCGATGATCCGGGTTATATCGTAAGCCGTGTAGAAGACAAGCTGGGACAACGTGCCTCTGACACATGTCAAATCACCTTGGACAACTGTCGCGTACCTGTCGACGATCGGCTAGGTCTGGAAGGGCAAGGCTATCGCATTGCATTATCTAACCTTGAGGGTGGTCGAATTGGTATTGCCGCACAAGCAGTGGGCATGGCTAGAAGTGCCTACAAGTACGCGCTGAAGTTTGCCCAGGAACGTAAAACGTTCGGTAAATCTATAATAGAGCATCAGGCTATCGCCTTTATGTTGGCGGACATGGCCACACAGATTGATGCGGCTCACTTACTCGTACTTCGCGCGGCAGAGCTACGCGACGGACAAGAACCTTGTCTCGTGGAAGCCTCCATGGCGAAACTGTTCGCCAGTGAAATGGCTGAAAAGGTGTGCTCTCAAGCCATTCAGATTCATGGAGGCTATGGCTACTTGCAAGACTACGCAGTAGAGCGAATTTCACGTGATGTTCGGGTGTGTCAGCTGTACGAAGGCACGTCCGAAATACAACGTCTGGTTATCAGCCGAGCGCTCATTACTTAAGACGCTATGTGTTTAACTGTCGTTAAATCAACTTATGAGACAAGCATGTCAAAAACCATCGACTTTTATTTCGACTTCTCCTCTCCCTACGGCTATCTTGCCAGCAAACGCATAGAACAAATTGCCACTACATATGGCCATGAAGTGGTGTGGCACCCAATCTTGCTAGGCGCGATATTCAAGGTCACCGGACAAGCGCCCATAACTGAAGCTCCTTTAAAAGGCGACTACGCCCTTATGGACTTTGCCCGTTCAGCGCGCGAGCACAAGCTCGATTACAAGCATCCACAGGTATTCCCAATTGGTGCAGTGGCTGCATGTCGAGCTGCACTCTGGGTACGCGATGGTGCTTCAGCCTCAAATAAGCAAACCAGTGATTTCATACAGGCGATATTTGGTGCTTACTATGCAGACGGAAAAGACATTACCAACCCTGAGGTACTCGCAGAGTTAGCTGCGCCCATTGGAATTGATTCAGCCCAAATGCTCAATGCCCTTTTAGAGCAATCTGTAAAGGATGCACTACGCGTCGAGGTGGAGAACGCCATTAGTGCAGGAGTATTTGGCTCACCCGTCATGATTGTAAACAAAGAGATTTTTTGGGGTAACGATCGACTAGAGCAGCTCGACCGCTGGCTAGCCAGCGGGGGTTGGTAGTTGTGTCTAGCACTCCGACACCAATAGACCAGCCACGACGTAAATCAATGCTGGGCATTATCCTGCTGGCATTGCATCCATTGTTCGGCATCACAGCAGTGATTGGCATGCTGATTTCTACAATAGGTTTAAGATCTGTTGAAGGCACTATTTATCATTCGCACCTCAAGTGGCAAATTTCCACTTTCTGGATTGGTCTTATTGCCTACGTCATTGCATTTGCATTGTGGCGGACCTTTGGACTAACTTGGCCTATTTTCATTTCATTCGGATTTGTTTTTTATCGTTTGTCAACCAATCTGAAACACTGGTCTAACAACGAACCTCTTACCAGGCTGCTTTAGAAGATGGCATATTTAACTAAGTACACAGACACACGTGGAGTAACTACTCTCACACTGAACCGGCCAGATAACTACAATGCACTGGACCGGGATTTCATTGACGAGCTTACCTCCGCTGTCAACAGTTTAGATACTGGTACCCGTATTTTGTTGATCAACGCAAACGGCAAACATTTTTGCGCAGGTGCAGATATAAACTGGATGAAGGCATCGGCGTCATTGACTGATGAGCAGAATCGAGAGGACGCGATGGCATTCTCCCACATGCTGGATGTCGTCAATGCGTTTGAGCGTCCAACCATTGCTCGCATTCACGGCGCAGCGTTGGGAGGCGGTACAGGCTTGGCATGTTGCTGCGATATCGTTATTGCTAGCGAGACTGCACAATTTGCATTCTCAGAAGTAAAACTCGGAATTATTCCGGCGACGATAAGTCCTTACTCAATAGCTGCAATCGGATCACGAGCTGCAAGAAGGTACTTTCTAACCGGAGAACGAATCAATGCCTGCGAGGCTTATCGTATAGGGCTGGCTCATGATGTCTGTGCGTTAACTGATTTAGACCTAATGGTCGAAGAGCACATTCAGTCATTGTTAAGCGCTAGCCCTAAAGCTCAGACGGCCGCTAAAAAACTGATTGCAGATGTCACAGGAAAGGATATAGATCTTTTATTACGCACAAGCCTTGGAGATCGTCTCGCCACCATCAGAGCCAGCGATGAAGCACAAGAAGGGCTAAGTGCATTCCTTGAGAAACGGGCTGCCAAATGGCAACGTTAATTGCGTTGCCATTTGGACTTTTAAGAGAATCTGGCAGCGCCTTCGCGGTGTTTGCGATTCGTTGAGGCTCCGACACCCAGAACAGAAAAATCTAGAAAGCCTCCCAGATCAGCTACCAGAGAGGCATTTTCATTGTAGCTTCCAGATTGAGCGCTAGTGCTGATCAGGTTCTATTTAGACTTTGGCTCTACTTCCATAGCTTTGTCGAAGCAAACTTCCGCTTTCTCTTCAGAAAAGCCAGCATCGGCATAGACGCCTTTGGGGCAAGATTCCAAAGCACTATTTTCCAATTTTTCTGGGCTTATCTCCTTTGGCAATGGAAGTAAACATTGTTTAATCGCCTGCTCAGATAGATCCATGCATGACTTAGCAGTGAATCCCATGCAACTTGCAAATGCTTCGGATTGGCACAGGATAGAAAATTGGTTACGTGCCATATCTACCAGCAGCGCCCTTGGAATCATTTCATCTGACTGAGCAATGGATCCTGATGACAGAGCCGCCCCTAACAAAGATGCGCTGAGCGTGTGACGGAACGTGGTGTGGCGAAAAAACATAAGGTTTTGGATTTCCCAGAGTGTGCGTCAGATTATAGGGTTAATTCGTTTAACCCCGAATTCTCATTTTCAACGTTCTAGAGATAACTTGTAAAAATGAGATCAAATAATGACCAACTTCACAATAAACAGTCTGGTTTGTGCTGTCACCACCGTCATTTTGTTTCTAGGTGGATGTTCATCTGATCAGGCGACGTCAGACATGTCGGCACCCAACATGAAGATATTCACCCAGCACCTTTCAACCATACCCGCAAAGACTGAGGTCGCCAATTTGTCAATGCAGTTCGATGCCGAAGGAGATCTGAACCAACACGCACGTATGGTTAAAACCGGTCTGTTGCTGGCAAACCTTGTTGACTTGATACCAGCGCACTCCAACCGTGAAACCTACGCACCCTACGCACCCTACGCACCACACGCACCACACGCACCACACGCACCACACGCACCACACGCACCCTACGCACCGTACGCAACATACGAGGATAACTATACGATAAGAACATCGAAGGAGCTTGTTTCGACATTCAGTATTGATGTCGATACCGGTGCCTATTCGAATATGCGCAGATTGTTGCAATCAGGCTCACTCACACCAAAGGAGGCCATCAGAATTGAGGAGCCTATTAATTATTTTCCATACAATTACGCCAACGAGGAAACACAAAACCAACCATTCTCTATAAGCACTGAAATAGCACCCTCACCGTGGAATGTAGATACGCACTTATTGCGAATTGGTTTGGAAGGTTTTTCTCCAAACAATCTGGATAAAAAAGCGGCTAATCTCGTATTCCTTATTGATGTATCCGGATCGATGAATAGTCCAAATAAGCTTGGATAACTTAAATCCTCAATAGGTTTGTTAAGCAATCAGCTAACAGCTTCTGACATGATCAGTATTGTTGTCTATGCAGGATCCTCAGACACCGTACTGGACCCTACGCAAGGTGATCAAAAAAAGATTATTCACAATGCACTAGGCAGCCTTAATGCAGGAGGTTCGACTCACGGTGAGGCAGGCATTGAACTGGCCTACGAAATTGCCGCAGATAATTTCATTAACGATGGAACGAATAGAGTCATTCTGGCAACTGATGGTGACTTTAATGTTGGTATCAGTAATATCAAAAAACTGAAAAAACTCGTAGCTAGCAAGCGCAAAACAGGTATCGCATTAACTCCTTTAGGATTTGGCTCAGGAAATTATAATGATCATTTATTGGAGCAACTTGCTCAAGAAGGAAATGGAAATTACGCTTACATAGACACAGTGAGCGAAGCTCGAAAAATGCTTGTTAATGAGCTTGACTCGAGCCTGTTAACCATTGCAGAAGACGTTAAAATTCAGGTTGAATTTAGTCCGGATACTGTTAGCGAGTACCGTCTAATTGGTTACACCAACAGGCATTTAGCCAACGTCGATTTCAACAATGATAAAGTGGATGCTGGCGAAATAGGTGCGGGCCATACTGTAACAGCTCTTTACGAAATCGCATTCGCGGACCAAGCATACGGCAAATCGATACGAACCTGCATTATCAAAGGCTATGGGTAACAGCTTGAGCGAAATTGCCCATTTTCGCCTGCGTTACAAACTGCCTTCGCAAAGCGAGAGCCTGCTGGCAGAGAAAATTATTTCAAAAGAACAGATTCAACCCTTGTTCGACACCGCTACTGAAGATTTTAGATTTGTCGCAAGCGTTGCAGCGTTTGGACAGCTTCTTCGTCAGAGTTCGCACCTTAATGATTTCAGCTTCCAAAACCTTCGATCGATTGCCAAATTAGCAACAGGATCTGACGCCTATGGCTACCGACAGGAATTTTTAGCACTCATTGATGTTGCTGATAGTTTGAATCAGATCAATCAGCGGGAAAACGAACTGTACAGCGCGTTACAACAATTACCCAACGTCCAACGCGAAGCAGTCCTGCTTCGTCATATCGCGGGAATGAGCATTGCCGAAATTGCAACCGTCGTAGAAACCGCCACAGAAACTATAAAAAGCCGTTTACGGTATGCAATCTCCAAACTTCGAACAATGCTGGAGGTACTATCATGAGTCATAAATCAGATCCCAGTCATAAGCTGGTCGACAGGGATTTAGCGGCGCTGTTTAATAGACAAGAAATCGCTGTTCCCAAATCGTTAGACGACATCATCCTAGAAGCTTCTCGACAGGTGCAGATTGATACATCACCACACGTTACGCTGTTTAATAAATATTCACCTTGGCTTGCGATTGCAGCTGTTCTCGCTCTTGCTGTTACCCCGGGTCCGTTTTTATTAAATGCGCCACAATCTGAGATGCAGGAACTCAGAAAGTCGAATCGCCAGGAATTGATTTTAGATCTCAATAGTTATCAAATGCCTGATCTTACTGAGCGTGCCGCCAAAGTTTTTTCTAGCTCAGCTCCTGTATCGATAGCAGACATGCCACCCGAATTTGAATCTGTGTCACGAAGCCCACTACCTACCTCCGCTGATTCGACATTCCCATCACGACTAAATGAAGACGAATTCGAATATCGAAAATCGCGAGGAAGCTGGTTGAGAAAAACACAAAAGCTGGTGTTCAGAAAGCAATTGTCTAAGGCTCGGATCGAGTATGATCTGTTTAGGAAGATTCACCCTACCTATGACATCGGATTTAAACTGCCTAAACAATAACCGTCTCACCCATTCAACACAATACTTATGAACCTGAAAGAAAAAACGTTCTGGATGTTCGACATGGACGGCACTCTGACTCAAGCCATGCATGACTTCGATGCAATGCGTGCACAATTGAATTTACCAGCTGGAGTTCCCATTCTCGAAGCGCTGGATGCTATGGAACCAGACGAAGCACGTGAAAAACACCGTGAGTTGGATGAAATGGAACTGCGCATGGCTGCCGATGCAAAGCCACAACCCGGCTGTGTGGAACTGCTCGATGGATTATTAGAACAAGGTGCAAGCTTAGGGATTGTCACACGTAACGGGAAACAGATTGCAGAAGTAACGCTTGCCGCCTGTGGAATCGACCACTACTTTACAAATAGCACCATCGTGAGTCGCGATTGCTGCACACCGAAACCCGACCCTGCTGGTGTCAACTTACTACTTTCACTGTGGCAGGCTGACCCGAAAAACGCCGTGATGGTCGGTGATTACCTATTCGATCTACAAACAGGGCATTTTGCTGGCGTCACAACTGTACATCTTGATGTTACAAAGGCTTTTCCTTGGCCTGAGCTAACTGATGTTTCTGTCTCATCTTTAGCTGAATTACACGCGCACATCAACTAAGCACACGTACTCCAATCAAACTTGCCAGACGTAAGATTAAGGGGCGTAGTACAACTGGCATCCTGATAATAGCTAACATCCCGATCATCGTCGGGCACAACACTGACACATTGAAACTCTTCCAGCGCATTCAGAGGAGCAACCTCCCCACACGCAGGGAGAGCTTCCATGAACACGCAAGCCAAGGCATTCTAAAAATCTACGCCAACAAGGAATTACTTTGCGCACAGCCTACTGTTGAAAAAAGCAATGCTGCAGCAGCACGAGTGAGTATCCCGGATTCAAAGACCTTTTCATTAACCCGAAATATCAGCATTTAAAACTACAACGGTGATTCCATCGGCCTGACGCTTGGTCATTTTTGCGCCGGTATCGATGATGTAACGCTGCCCAGCTGGAATGATTTTACGAATAGTCTGAACACGTTGAGGTGCATTGACTCCATTACGCAAACCCAACTTCACATTGGATAGATTGCGAGAGGTTTGATTGATAAGTTCAATGACCAAATTGCCGTTGCGGTTTAGACTCTGACGGACCAGTAGACGAGTATCTATGGAGGCCGGTGGGGCTAGTTTCATAAGGGCACTTTTCGCTTTTTCGGCATCAGCTCCAGTTGCCTGGGATGCCATTGCGTAGTATCGCTGTGCAACCTGCA
The DNA here is from genome assembly GCA_047634635.1 of Granulosicoccus sp. Taxonomy (GTDB): domain Bacteria; phylum Pseudomonadota; class Gammaproteobacteria; order Granulosicoccales; family Granulosicoccaceae; genus Granulosicoccus. Next base: position 13,202 of record JBLIIE010000124.1, read on the forward strand.
ATTTGCCATCACGCTCTGCAAACTGACCCAGAGCTAATTGTGCTGCTGTGGTTGGCAATAGTTTAAGGCTGGTTGCAAAGTCCGCCTGTGCGGCTTTGCGATTATTCTGTTGTTCATAGATTTTCCCACGTTGAAGATAGTAGTAATAAAATTGTGAATTCAACGATATTGCTTTGTCAAAGGAGCGCTTTGCGTTAGGCATATTATTCTGAGCCATGGCGATATCACCTTGCAAAGAATGAAAATGTGCCTCTCTGGGTTCAATGCGCATAGCAGCATTAAGTAATGCAGACGCCTGCTTTGTATTATTCTTTTTAAACGCAGCATGGGCTTTATCGTAGGAGTCATAAGCTTTTTGAGTTTTAAATAAACGAGCCATTGCTTCCATATAACTATCCTCTCCGACAATACCGCCCTTTTTCAACCCTTGCGCCGTTTTGATATTTTCATCAACTCGTCTTTGTGAAGGTGGATGACTGGCGAATAGGCGAGACAGCGTGTTGGATTGTTGCCCTTTTGATAACTCTACAAACGTGCGTTGCAATCCAACGGCACCCTGAGGATCAAAACCTGCCCGAGACATATAATTCATGCCGTAGCGATCTGACTCAAGCTCAGCACCCTGCCCGTATTGGCTGTTTACTATCTGTGCACCTACACTGGACAGTAGTTGGGCTTCTTGGCCATAGCCTTCGCGAGCACCAATAACCGATGCGGTAAGCACACCTAGTTGAAGTCCTATGCCTCGGGTCTGACCCTTAGCTCCATGTTTTGCCGCGGAGTGAACAATTTCGTGTCCCAGCACGGCAGCTAACTCTGCTTCGCTTTTTAATTCAATCAGTAAACCTCGATTGATGCTAATTTTTCCACCAGGTAGAGCCCAAGCATTAGGCGTTGAATCATTTATGACATTGAACTCATAAGGTAGCTTGCGATCGCTTTTTGCCGCGAGACGTTTTCCTACTGATTGGACATAACGCTCAACCCCGGGATCGACAACGTAGTCTCCCCCTTGAGATTGGCGCAGTGGCAGATACTGCTGTGCACCTATTTGCAACTCCCAATCTTCCGAAACCAGTAAGAAATCTTTCTTTCCTGTAACCGGATTTTGCACGCAGGCACTCAACAACATAGCCACGGCAAGTCCCAAACCTAGCGCCATTCGTTCGACAACTGAATTCATGCTGCGTTCTCCTGTGGCAAAGTCCATCGTGCGTTTTGAGGTCTGATGATCGAAATCTCAATCGTCTGATAGTTTGCACTAATGCTGATGCCCACCCTGACCATGGGCGTGACCGTGCTCAATTTCTTCAGAACCAGCCTCTCTAACAGAAACAATTTGCACGTCAAAGGTTAAATCAACGCCCGCTAATGGGTGATTAATGTCGACATCCAGATTAAATTTACCCACCTTTATAATGGTGGCTGGACTAGGTCCCTGTTCACCACGTATGGTGATTATTTGTCCAGGACGGAACATCTGTTGCTTTCCACCGTCGATCTTCTTACGCGATAGACGCTGCACTCTATCCGGGTAATGACGCCCATAGGCTTTTTCATGAGGAATGGTTATGGAAAAATCATCACCCGCACTCTTTCCGACAAATGCATCTTGAAGGGCCAGAAGTACGCCTCTTTCGCCGTAAAGGCACAAAACCGGATCACCTGACTTTGACGTTTCGACTTTTTTCGCTGTTGCGTCGTACAAATCGTAATGAAAGGCTACGACTTTACCTGGGCCTGCAAAAGCATCTGCACGTTTACCTGCGATATCATCGCCCTCAACAACTCCTGTACTCTTTGTCCCGGAGGAATCTGACATGCTTGTAACTCCTGATACCAATATGTTTAGTCGTGGATAGAACGCCCAATGATACCTATTGACGCCCTTTCGTGGGATGGAAGCCGTCGTTCCAGGCAATCAGTTTGCCAAATTGACATCCCATATTCAGCTCTAGACTTATCGAAAGTGACGCCCAGATCTGGGTTTCTCAAACTGGTGTTGCTCACCCTACTAGCTGTTTTACTCACAGGTTGCACCAATAGCAAGTTGATTATCGGTCCACTTTACAACCGTCTCGACAATCAAATGCAATCCGAATTCGATAAATTTGGCGATTTTAACGAAACCCAAAACAACGCGTTTAAACAAGCCATAGGGACATTCCATGTGTGGCATAGGCAAGTAGAAATGCCGAAATACGCAGATTTACTGCAAGAGATTGCAGCCTCCATCTCAACCAGTGGCTCTACCGAGCGTAACGATGTTGCGCGATGGGCCACTAATATTGAAAAGTACTCACGCAATGTTCGCGAATGTCACCCTGGGAATTATCTCTTTGATTTGATCCAGTCCTTAACCGATACGCAAATTAATTTTATAGAGAAGCGGTTCAACA
>JBLIIE010000125.1:0-15274 GCA_047634635.1 Granulosicoccus sp.
TTCATTTCCCTCTCTGCGCCATCAGAGTTGCCCCTTAGGCCGCAAACCTGCTAAAAGCTGTTGTTGGCACGCTATAACCCCTCAACGCATTGAATAACTCCACTTCTATTACGTCCCTAGACGCACTGGCTTTACGATACCCTGCGCCACGAAAATCATCTCAAAAAAAAGTTCACGGTACTTTAACTGATCCGATGAAAGACTGGTTGACGCATTCTCCTTTTTTTATACTTTCCAGCGTCACTGATTCAGGAATCGACTGTTCTCCACGCGGTGATAAACCGGGAGAGGCGTTTCGAGTTCTTGACAGTAAAACTATCGCCATTCCTGATAGACGCGGAAACAACCGCATAGACACATTGAAGAACATACTTGCCGATCCACGAATAGGACTCGTCTTTCTGATTCCAGGCGTGGCTGAAGCGCTTAGAATCAAAGGCATTGCCAGCATTTCAATAGATCCCGAGCTACTTGACACATTCAGACTCAATGGGGACCCACCTGCAACTGTCATTCTTGTGTCAGTCGAGCATGCTTATGTTCAAAACGCTCGCGCAACCAGAGCGGCTGATCTCTGGAATGTAGAAACCCACTTACAATCATCGCAAGTGCCAAATGCTAAGGAGTTGTATGGCTCCTGACGCAAAAATATCACTACTAGTTCCTTCCCCCACGTTCAGGACACATTGAACGCCTAGCTCAGACCTTCAGAGCCCTTTGGAAAACCCTCATGCTAAAAGAATCGGTCATTCAAATTCACCGTGATATACATCAACCCATCGCAGCGGCAATAGGTCTCCCAAACGAGCTTTATACCAGTTGCGAGGCCTTCGAAGAAGACAGGAACAAGGTCATGGCTCCCTCTTGGGCATGCATCGGGTTCATTGAAGACCTACCTGAGTCCAATTTCGTTTTTCCTGTCGATTTCATGGGTTTACCACTTCTCATTACACGCGACAATAAAGATAAGATCCGCGTGTTCCATAACGTTTGCAGTCATCGTGGAATGCACTTAGCAGACGAACCCTGCCTTACAAACGGCCTTGTGCGCTGCCCTTATCACAGTTGGACATATCAACTGGACGGCAAGCTTCGGGGCACCCCACATATTGGGGGATTTGGTATCCATCAGCATGAAGAATTTGATAAGGCCGCCAGTAACCTTCGCGCTATTCGATCGACAACCTGGCTCGGTTGTATTTTTGTAAACCTATCTGGCACAGCCATTGATTTTAAGACTTACGTCGAACCACTTACTAGACAGTTCGATGCTCTCTGCAGCTTAGATGAACGAGAACGGTTTACGTCAAGTAACGGTGGCTGCCGTACACAACTCACGGTAAAGTCCAACTGGAAACTGGTAGTAGAAAACTATCTGGAGTCCTACCATCTACCTACAGTGCACCCGGAACTTAATCGGATATCGCCCTTGCAAGAACATTTCTGCCTTGAATACTTCGACCAAGGTGCTGGCCAGGGAAGCCTGAACTACCAGCGTCTAGATCTTGAAAACCAGGAATTACCGACCTTAGATGGGTGGCCTGAAGATCAGCAAAAGAAGGCCTTGTACCCTACTCTCTATCCAAACACGCTCATCGGCTTGCATGCAGATCATCTGTTTATCATGATGTTGCAGCCTACTGCTAATAACGAGACCGTCGAGCATGTAAGGATCAGCTATGTGGGTTCAGATGCACTGGATCAAAAGTTCGCCAATCATCACCAACAGATGCTGGATAATTGGAGTGAGGTTTTTGGCGAAGATATTTTCGCTGTTGAACGAATGCAGAGAGGTCGATCGTCACCTGGATACACTGGCGGAAAGTTCGCTCCGGCGATGGACGAACCCACGGTGCACTTCCACCGGTGGATCGCACAATGTCTTCTGGAGAACACGAAAAGCGACAATACCTAAGAATTAATGCAAGATTTTAAAGGTAGTCCAAAGAAGACTGCTTAGGTATTTACTAAATAGGAATTAGGAACGTTTTAAAGCTTTTCGCTTTGAGCGTTCAGTTTCCGCTTCTGAAACTGTATTGCCAACTCCCCACGTGATCAGTACACCCTGTGAGTCGTCAAATATATCGCTCGCGACTTGCGTGGTCTCCATCTGCTGTGCGTGGTACTGCACTCTGAGCAAACCTGCGACCAAAGTGTCAAAGCACTGGTGCCCGACTGTAAATGCGTACCGGTGTTTGTGAACTCGGAGAGAACCAAACTCCTTGTTGAGCAAATGCCGAAGCCGACCATTGAGATTCAGAACCTCACCTTTCGGGAGATCAAGTAGCGTTCTTTCAATATCGTCAATGCCAACTGTGGCTTGAAACATCAAATTTTGACGCATTGATAACAGGATGGCACCGTCACGCATCTCAGAGGTTAGCACTCTTTTGCGGCGACCCGCTTTTCTAAACAAATCGATCATGTCGACTATTTCAGCAGAAGATTCTATGTCGTTTTGACTGCTCAAGAATGGGACCCGGACTAGTTCAAATTAACTGAAAGGTGACCTAGTAACGATGTCACCTAGCAACCCTATCACGTCTAAGGATATCAGTTTACCCTGATAATTTTACTCACGGCAAGCTATCGAATCATTTCGTGACATAGTCATGTCATTGTCGCCTTACAGATGAATTACGTCATATATTTGTCGAGTATGGCACTTAGTTCAGGCCTGTTTTTACGCACCTCTTCGCGCGTTAACCCTTCTAGTGAATGCGGAAATTTCAGCCACTGATCTGTTTCATGTAAATAGTAGTCAGGGGCCTTACCTGTCAAATTCCGTTTAGGCTTGTAGTAAGGCACGGCAACACGAATATCGTGCGGACAGTTGCATCGAGTTTTTTCTTTAAGAGTATCTATGATGGCCTGGACGCTTCTTCCTGTGTCATACACATCATCAACAATAAGCAATCGATCCTCTGCACTGATTTTTCTCACTAGATAATTCATGCTATAGACCTGCACATGACTAGCTTGCTGGTCAATGTCGTGATATGACGACGTACGTACTGTAATATGATCCGAGTCAATTCCCCGGTAAGCCAACAGTTCTTGCACAGCAATGCCCATAGGGGCCCCACCACGCCAAACGGCAACGATAAAGCTTGGGCGAAAACCACTTCGATACACGGTTGCCGCCAGCCGAAATGAGTCTTCCAGCAACTGCTGAGCATCTAAATACAGTTTTTCACTCATAATAATAGGTGCCTACTTGCCAACAAGTTCCCAGCAACTTGATTGGGCTATTGTATAGCACCAACAACAGATTGAATTTTGCATATATCCTGTTACACATCCAAAACTTGAAGTACACCAAGTTGCCTTGGTATCCTGCCGATAGGTACACTCACCGTTAAACCTTAACCGCAGAAGTAATGACGTGACCACTGTACAGCAAAAGAGATTTGTCACGGAAACGGAACTGCTACACGATGCCTATCGTTTAGGTGTGCAGATTGCAGAGAGTGGCTTCCGACCGACGTTTATAGTCGGGTTGTGGCGTGGGGGGAGTGTCGCAGGCATCGCCGTTCAGGAATGTCTTCAGTATCTGAATATTCCCACTGACCATATTGCCATTAGAACGTCTTACAAAGGTTTGGCAAGCTATCAGCAAATGGTCGACAACCCGGAAACGGAAATCAGGATACACGGCACCCAATACTTGCTTGATACTCTCAGCCACGATGACGCGCTACTTATTGTTGACGATGTCTACAGTTCTGGCTTGACGACCAGTGCTGTCATTCGCCGACTGACTTCAAGACTCAAAAATAACATGCCAGCTGATGTCCGCATTGCTGTGCCTTGGTACAAACCATTGCATAATCGGACAACTGCTACACCCGATTTTTATATCAACACAACAGACGATTGGTTAGTCATGCCCTATGAATTAAGCGGCCTAACTTTTGCGGAGATTGCTGAAAACAAACCCTGGATGCTTCCAGTACTTAAAAGTCTGGACGAATAAAAACCTGAATGAACGATGGACTCTCACTTTTTTTCAAAGGCCTCGCCATGGGCGCAGCCAACGTTATTCCTGGCGTGTCAGGCGGTACGATAGCTCTGATCACGGGTATTTACGAAAGACTCATCAATGCCATCAAAAGCTGTGATCTGCGGGCTGCAAAATTACTACTGCAGGGTAATTTCAAAGAAGCCTGGCGGCATGTTGACGGCACATGGCTAGGCATTCTTCTTGGCGGTGTTGCCATCAGTATCGTATCGTTGGCGCGTTTGTTTGAGTACCTACTGGAAAATCATGAAAGGTACACCATGGCCTTTTTCTTCGGCCTGATTGTTATCTCCATAGCCTTCGTTGCCAAAAGGGTGAGTTCATGGAGTTCGAGTACTGTCACCTCCCTCATTGTCGGTACAGTGATAGCCGTAAGTATTGCCATGCTTGCACCTGCCTCCGAAAATGACCACTGGCTTTACGTTTTTATCTGTGGTGTTTTAGCAATCAGCAGTATGATTCTTCCAGGTCTTTCCGGCTCTTTTGTACTCATTCTGATGGGCAACTACGCGCTGGTTCTAGGTGCAATAAGTTCGCTATCTTTAAGCATCCTCATTCCTTTAGCGGTTGGTTGTGTCTTTGGTCTTATCGTCTTTTCTCACATAATTTCCTGGGTGTTTAAACGGTGCCCTGATCAGACCCTGGCATTAATGACTGGATTCGTTATCGGATCACTGGTTGTGATATGGCCTTGGAAGGAGGCCGTGATTGAAATAGTCGAGCGAGTTGGCAAGGAGCCTAGAGACGTGATCACAACCTATGAATGGTTTGTTCCACAACTTCAAGCCCCCTCAACCTGGATAGCCTTCGGGTTAATGCTACTGGGTGCCATGGCCATAGCATTGATCGAGAAATATGCCGGTGGATCGACGAACAGTTAACGATCATTAATCGTATTTCCGAAAGCAGAAGTAGAAGCCGGCTTTAATCCCACTGTGTTGTTGAGCAACTGGTTGTTGCTGATGACAACGGAACTGTCCAGTGTACTTCCCTGATTTACAAAAATACCCCAAGCGTCATGATTATTTACGACGTTGTTTGTAATAAGGGTATTTGTTACCGAATTTCGACTCGGGATTGCAATCTCGATTCCGCTGACTCCAGACCCCATGCGTTGCTGAACAAAGCAATTTTCACAGTAACCGTCCTCAATCAGATTGTCGCTGACGGTTAACCCAGAGGCTTGTGCAATGTACATCTGACCGCCACCTGTAAAGCCTGTGCCGTAGCGTGCAGCTACAGTCCACTGGCCACGCCAATGATTTCGTCTAAATATATTATTACTGACGATATTATCAGTGACTGATGAGCCACTTACGCCCAATAGTGCCACGGCATTAGTTTGGTTATCATTAAATGTCGAATTTTGAATACGAACGTTGGTGGAGGCTTTACTATCGTGACCCACATAAAGACCAAGAACACCTGAGTTAGTCAGAGAGCTATTCAGGAAACTGAAACCGTTTACCTGTTGAACATAAATGACGTAGCTTTTTCCGTTGAGAATGTTCATCTCATTGAGTGTGACATCGGAAGAGGTCCGGATATGCAGCATACGTGGGCATCTATCACCAACCACACAGGGCGCTACTGTTGCGTCATCATCCAACGTCCAGTTATTCAAAACAACGTTTCGCGATCGGGTAATGTCGAGCAAGCTACATTGGCGTTGCCCCCCACTTCGTACTAGTTTGTGACCATTACCTTCGATAGTCAGATTGGCGACTTCGTTGAATCTAAGCAGCGCCCCACCCGTAGGGCAACAGGTCGACTGCGTACAAGAAAGATTACTTTGAATGTTAATGCGTTCTATTCCTTGTGCGCTGTCCACGCAACTTCGCAAATCTGACAGGCTTCTTACAACACAATCACTTGCTAGTATCGGTACAGATGACGTTGGCTGCACGACAGGATCATCGTCAGCCGGTGGCCTAATAGAGGTAGGCATCGCAGGTGTCACAACCTCAGGCTCTGGGCTAGTGACTGGCTCGGAACTTGGCTCGCTTAGTAGCTCTGACGATTCTGGTTCAGAAAGAGAGTCGGTATCAGACTGCGATGGCGGTGCAGAGGGAACCAATACTGATGATTGCTCCACAACGCGAGTAGCTGTTATCTCCTGAATGTTCCCCGAAAAGCTCTGTAAATCTACAGAAACATTAAACCACTCGTCCTCTACTCCGCCTTCCCGTATTGGTCGAACTCGAAACTCGTGTGTTCTCGTTGAATCAAGTCCATTAAAAAAAAGGCTGGCCTTGTCCATAGATCCTAGCGATACACCATTGTGAATCACTTCAACGTTTGAGGCATTAGACCCGAATCGTGTCCAGAACAATTCTGCTGCTGTGTCAGAGTAGGCCAACAGCCGAACTTCAGACAGAGCTGGCAGGCTAGCGTTACCAGCACTCAGCGAATTCTCTACGCGAATTTCTCGAATCGGTGGCGAGAAATTGTCTGTGCTAAAAGTTATTTCCACCGGCTCAGAAAGCGAACCACTAGCCCCCAATGTCCGAAGCTGAAATCGATGCGTGATTGAGGGGTCGAGTCGATCAGTGAAATAGCTATTGGCATCAAAGGCCGCAACCACAGAGCCATTATAGGAAACCTGCACCTGCTTACCGCCAATTCGGTTCCATTGCAGTTCTGCAGCAGTTTCAGAATAAATGAGCGCCTTAACGTTCACTAGTGTGGACGCTGCAAAAGCGGCAGGCTGCACTAAAATAGAGATGACACACACCAGTGTTAAGCGTCTTACGAGTTTGTACAGATTACCAAATATAATCACAACAGTAATTTCGAGAGAAATGTAACTGCAAACAATGCCAGCTGAAAGTCGGTTAATCAAGTGTTAGAAGTCGTAACCAGCCATGCAATTAGGAAAGGTTAACGGAAGAACTTAGCCTAATAAATAGCCCTCACATTATTACATTCGTGCGCATCCAGAGCGGAGCAGGTCAGTGCACTAAAAATGTATTTGCTTGGCGCACCTCATTGGATTCTATGAACCTGACGCTAGCAGGCTAAAACCACACAGGCGGTGGGAGAAAAGCCAGATTAGAATTTATTAAATACAACACTAACGACGAGATGTGGAAATGACCTCCCCTACTTTGTTCGATAACTGGATGTCAGGTTTTGTGTGCTTCCCCCCCCGTCATCCAAGGTCAATAATTCACTTCCCAAAAATCACAATAGGCTCATTCGGCCACTACTTTTCAACGCATTTTTGCTGGTGTTTCTATCGTCATGCCGCGGCTCTGACCCATTAGCGCCATCAATCGCAGCCTCAGCACCACAAATTCTACCCAATCAAGCTGTAGGCGTGAGCCACCAACTCGCCATGCTATTTGATGGCACATCGGTAAACTTCAAAACGATGCTAACCCTGGCCTTACCACTGTGTCACTGCCCAACCTATACGCCGAACAGGCCACTAAGTTCAGAGTGATCACAGGGCAAATGGAAGTTCGAATTAGAGCCTGGCTGTTCGATGCTTCAAATTAGCGATGACAACCTGCAAAAAGGCCAGGCGATTGTGCTTGAATTCGATCTACGGCACCCTAGCGGCTTATCGAATCAAACATACGCTGAAATTATTGGAATTCACTCCGACGGTGCAGCAAACGAACTCGAGGCTATATTGGTAAAGATCCCTGCACGTGATATAGGCTGTATCGCCAAACAGGTTAACGTTGGTTTCGGTGTCTATACCCAATATGTAGGACAAAAACTTTCCGTTCGCTTTACCAACAACTCAACGACGGCCGACATCTCGCTCGATTCAATTTCACTCAAAGTTTTTAGTGAAAAACCCAACAACCATTTGGTATTCAATGACTCCTGGGATGACCAGTGTGATCAACTTTGGGCTGGGCAATATTTTGGTCCAATCGTCTTCAAGACGGGAAAATACACCACAAACGTCTTCAAACCACGAATCCGAGTAAATTTCGCCCCAATAGGACAACTCATCAAATAAGTACTGAAGTAGGATCCCTTGAATCAAGCTGTAAGCCCAGGAGAACGCAAAGTCAATCCACTGGGTGAATTAACAATCTACTAACGGTACTTGCAGTGGCCAACCCTGAGTTGTACTACCAGGCATCTGACCCTGTAGACATACCTTCCAAAAATGATTTGGGCATCAGCTACGGGATTGTGCGTGTGGATACCAGAAATCGGCAGTACTCATCTGAAGCCTGGCCTGCGAACGTAAACCCTCTGGATACAGAGGCATGACCTTATGAGAACTGGCCTGTTACCTTTGATCAAATAGACAACGACGGACGAGTGCCCGAAGGCCTTTTACTACCGCGCATGGCAGCCGCTGAAGAACCTGTTGTGCAAGTATTCAAAGAACCCAACAACACGTTGGAATATGCAAGACGATATTCAACTGCAACAGTTGCCCTTCCTGTGTTCGACCGTGAAGTTTCCTACCGTGTCGTCCTGTCCAATCCGGCAACAAGTATCGAGAAGAATTTGACAATCAGCGAGCCCAATAGGTGTGCCTCACAGGCTCTGCCCAGTAGAGTAGCCATCTGTAGTCTGCCGCTTGGATTGTGCAAAGATTCAGCATTTCCCCTGTTTTACGTACCTACCGCTTACATTTAACGACAGATTAGCCGTAGAGTTCGGTATGAAACTTAAATACCAGCTATTTATCGTATTGCTGCTTGCCAGCGCCACATTGATAGCAACACTTTTTGTATTCAACAGCTGGAGTTTTAACCGCGGTTTTGCCAAATATCTTAACCGCTCGCAAACCAGTTCGCTGGAGGCGCTGGCGACAACGCTCGCTGAGGCGTATGCGGAATCGACTAGTTGGGACTGGATTGAAGACAATAATTCCCAGTGGCGGCGCATTACCGGGCATGCACTAAGACGTATGGACGGCATGGAAGATCGACTCAGTACTCCACCCTCACGCTCGGATGATCCAAATATCGCTAGTTCCAACCAGAAAGTACTGCTAAATCAACCTCGCAGTAATCGCCAAAATCGCCCACCACCGCCCCTAATACTGGCCGACAACAAGAAGAAAGCTCTGGTAGGGAAAATCAAGGCTGATCGCAAAGTAACCTGGTTTCCGATTAACGTAGACGGTAGCGTAGTCGGCTATGTGGGCTATGCGTCAAGCAAGGGTTTACCTGGCCAGTTGGAACGAGTATTCGCTGATCAGCAAAAAAAGAATTTAGCCCTGGTTTCTCTACTAATGGTCGCGGTGTCGGCATTGTTAGCGGCCTTGCTAGCAGCACGCATCGTTAAACCGGTAGTTACTGTTAGCCAGGCAATGGGAGAGATCAATCGTGGAGATTACGAACAACGGGTTGATACTGTCCGACGTGATGAATTGGGAGACCTATCTCGTGATGTTAATCAGCTTGCCCATACCCTTGAGCAAAACCGAATAGCACGGCGTAACTGGATAGCCGAGATCTCCCATGAATTGCGGACACCTGTTGCCATACTGCAAGGTGAGATCGAAGCCATTGAAGACGGGATTCGTGCATTCGACATTACTTCACTTAAATCGTTGCAAGCAGAAACCACCAGATTAAGCCGGCTTATTCAGGATCTACACGATCTTTCTCTCTCCGATCTTGGTGCATTGGAGTATCAGATGTCATCTATGTGCATGGAGGAATTGATCAAGGAGCGAATTATCAGTATCGAGGCGCAAAGGTTAGAAACCGGTATTTCAATCGATCTAATCGCCACCACAGGTCGCACCGAAATTCTGGGCGATACTCAGCGCCTTGGACAATTGATAAATAATCTTTTACAAAACTCATTGCGGTACACCGAACCCAATGGAAAGGTCATTGTCGAATTGAACCAACTCGATAATCAGCTTCAAATACGATGGTTCGATTCTGGTCCCGGATTAACAGACGCAGACTTACCTCAATTGTTCGACCCCTTGTTTCGCGCGGAGAAGTCCAGAAACAGAAATAATGGTGGAGCTGGTCTGGGGCTGACTATTGTGTCGAAAATTGTTCGTGCGCACCATGGCACTGTGTCCGCCAGTCATTCATCCATCGGTGGATTAGAAATCACTATTCTTATTCCTATTAACGATATGTTGCATATCAGCAAAAAATGAATATAACAATCGTTGAAGACGAACCCAAACTTGCCAGCTTACTGCAAGACTATCTTCGCCGTGATGGATTCGAAACCAAGATCTACCAAGATGGCAGCGAAGCGTTATCTAGCCTTATCAACGCGCCATCCGACCTGATCTTGCTAGATCTAATGTTGCCCGGCACAGATGGGATGACAATTTGTAAAGAGCTCCGAAAATCCAGCGATGTGCCTATCATCATGCTTACTGCAAGAGTAGAGGAAATAGATCGGCTACTCGGACTCGAGGTTGGAGCTGACGACTACATCTGTAAGCCGTTTAGTCCTAGGGAGGTCGTGGCTCGGGTTAAAGCCGTTCTACGTCGCACTGGCCGCTCTAACCCAAATGATAAAGCAGGCACCAGCGATTCAACCAAATCGCCCTTCCAACTTAATGAGAGCAAGGCCTCCGTGCATATTGGCGACAAAACCTGTTCGCTGACAGCCGTTGAACTAAGGCTTCTTGGTGTCATGAATGAGCGCCCGGGGCAAATCTTCAATCGAGCACAGCTTATGCGCCGGATGTATGAAGACAGTCGAATTGTAAGCGATAGAACTATTGACAGCCACGTTAAGAAACTCCGGCAGAAACTCGAAGCCGTCGACCAAACAACGACGTATATTCACTCTGTCTATGGAATTGGCTACAAATTCGAGATTATTGAAACCAAATAGTTTTTCCTAGAGCTTGCTCAACCTAGGCGGCGTAAGCTCCTGTCGCTTCATAACTACACACTTGCACAATCTGCTTGTCAGATCCACATTTCTTACACAGTTTTTACACGATCAAGTCCGATGATATGTACTCACACCGAGAAACTGAACTAAACGGTTCTTCGGCAAATGGTTTTTAAAACGTAAGGTAAATATCATGAAATTTCCAACTATCAAAAATCGAGTTCTACCTGTGCTGATCGGTTCAATCCTGTCTTTATCTGCAATTGCGGCGATGCCAACCCTTACCGATACAGATGGTGATGGCGTTATTAGCGCTGATGAAATAACAGTGATCCGTGATGCTCAACGCGCTGCCAATATGGCCACGTACGATGCTGATGGCAACGGTGAACTTTCCCGCACAGAGCGCCGTGCAATGAAAGATGTCCGATACGAATCCATGCTGCAATTGAATGATACTGACGGAGACGGAGAACTTTCTCGCAAAGAACGCCGATCTGCCCGAGACGCACAGCGTGCTGCAATGGAACTTCAACTCGACGTCAATCAGGACGGCGAAGTTTCTGAAGAAGAGCGTGCAGGCTTTGATGCTGTTAAAGGTGGCAGAAAAGGTATGGGCAAGAAACACAGCAAGGGTAAAAAACACGGCAAAGGTGAGCGCCATGGCGAAGGTCACGACGGTCAATTGGATAAAGAAAACGAGGAAGTTTAATCGTTCAGAATCTGGGTAAATACACTGCAAATTTGTAACATCAATTCATTATTTTGCTTTTGTATTTACCTGTCCATTCGAACCCGATCTTCCAGTTTTGAACGATAAATAAGACCCAGCAACAACAACGCAAGCAGCATCGTGACCAAAGCCATGGGCCGAGCTGAACCATCATGAAAGACACTGATAAAGACCGCTGCCACACCGGCAGTGGTCTGCTCAATGCCATTTAGCAATGCTGAGGCAGATCCTGCGTTCCCCTTTACAGAACGTAACGCCCGACTCGGAGCGACGGCAAACAACGGTCCCATACCAAACGTCATGACCATGAACGAGGCAGCAAGCGTATACGGAGTCATTTTGTCACCCAGAATGACAATCGACAATATAATCGAGCCGACAAGGACAGTGACCACACCCAGGCTCATCAGCTTGAAAGGCTCCCAATGGTCGGCTAATCGAGAGGCTAGAACACTACCCAGAAAAAATGCTACGACGATACTGGCTTGGTAGAAACCAAACTTATCGGGTGGTATACCCAATAAATCTATCAAAACAAACGGCGCTGCAGTAACAAAGACGAAAAGCAGACCCAGAGTCACACCCAGTAAAGCTGAATGCGTCATGAAATCCGAATTTCGGAGTAGGCTAAGATACCGACCAGAGATGACAGACAGCTTAAGTGCCGACGGGTCAGGTGTTGTCGACTCGGGCAGCAACCAGGCCACAAAGACCAAAGCTACAGCAGCCATTGCACTTATAACAACAAAATTTGCCTGCCAGCCCCAGACAACATGAATATACCCACCCAGAATCGGAGCTGCGGCAGGTGTGATCGCTATCACCATACCCATCAGTGCCAACGCTTTAACTTGTTGTTTTTCACTATAAAGGTCCTTGATGATTGCTAGTCCCACCACCGCCTCAGCTGCCGCTGCAACGCCCAACAAGACACGAGCCACGATCAATTGATCGATTGTTTGTGCAGAGGCACAGGCCAGACAAAGCAAACAAACAATTCCCAGAGAAACCAGCAGAACGGGTTTACGTCCAAACCGGTCAGATAAAGGGCCGTGTATGAGCTGTGCAAGACCGAAAGCCAAAATATTGAGGCTTATCGTAAGCTTGACTTTCGTTGGCGTGGTGTCGAACCAGCGGACGAGGTCCGGCATGCTGGGACTATACATATCGGTACTACTAATGCTGACACTGGAACTTAGAACCAGTATGCCGACCACCAGACCAATACTCGGAAGGGCTGAATCTGGGATCGGTTTTGCAGTACTTACCATTAAAACCGCTACCTGAAAATTAGTTAGCCCAGACAATTCATGAAAAGCGGGACCGCCCCACGGAAGGCTACCCCATCAAATCCTTTCACTGGAAATGATTTGGTGATTTCATGAATAACCCGAGCTACGGGCGCACAAAGTACGCCCATTTAATTTACATGGCCAGTGCTTTTTCCATAACTACGGACGTCCATGCACCTTCTGGCACTTTACTGATGACAGGATCAGACCCACCCGACAACAAAGTTTGAACAGTACGCTCGTAATCAGCAACGTCCAAAGTACCATCGCTACCTTCAGTTAGCTTGTTGATTTCTCGTACCATACGACGCTGATGCTTCTCAGTTTGAGCACCGCTTGCATCATTTTCCAACACAATATCAGCCGCTTCATCTGGATTGGCTCGAGCATATTCCCAGCCCTTCATGCTGGCGGCAACGAATCGAGCCATCTTTTCAACGAAGGCATCGTCTGACAGGTTTTTCTCAAGTACATACAAACCATCTTCCATCGTCGACACACCTTGATCTTCATATTTGAAAACGACCAGCTGGTCTTCAGGGATACCCGCATCAATAACCTGCCAGTATTCGTTGTAGGTCATGGTGGAAATACAATCAGCCTGTTTTTGAAGTAATGGATCAACATTGAAACCCTGCTTCAGTACAGTCACTCCATCAGCTCCACCTTCAGTGGAAATGCCCAGTGAGGACATCCAGCTTAAAAATGGATACTCGTTGCCGAAAAACCAGACTCCAAGAGTTCGGCCACGAAAATCTTCAGGGGTTGTAATACCTGTCTCTTTTCGACAAGTAAGCATCATGCCAGAACGCTTGAACGGTTGTGCAATGTTGACCAAGGGAACCCCTTTTTCACGACTCGCTAACGCCGATGGCATCCAATCTACAACGACATCTGCACCGCCTCCAACAATCACCTGAGGCGGAGCTATATCAGGACCACCTGGCTTGATGGTGACGTTTAAATCGGCATCTTCATAAAAGCCTTTATCCTGTGCAACATAGTAGCCTGCGAACTGGCCCTGCGTGACCCACTTCAATTGCAGTGTCACATCATCTGCAGCAAACGCACTCAATGAAGCACTGCCCAGAACTGTGCCGATCACGGCAAGCCCTGCTCCTCGAATCAGATTTATCATGATACTTTCTCCTTAAGGTTATCGGAGCATTTAGCTCCTGTTAGAAGGATGCCAAAAGGTAAACACCCTTTCTGCTACTGCGACCACACCATAGAACAATGAACCTGCAAGAGCCGCAACCGCGATCTCGGCCCAAACCATATCCACGTTCATTCTGCCAACTTCCGTCGAAATTCTAAAGCCCATACCAACGGTAGGTGTACCAAAGAACTCGGCCACAATTGCACCAATCATGGCCAACGTGGAATTAATCTTCAAAGCATTAAAAATAAACGGCAACGCCTCTGGCAAACGTAATTTGAACAGGCGCTGCCAATAATTGGCAGCGTAGGTATTCATCAAATCATGCTGCATCGGAGACGCAGCCGACAATCCCGCAATAGTATTAACCAGCATGGGAAAAAACGTCATGATGACGACAACAGCTGCCTTGGAAGGCCAGTCAAACCCAAACCACATCACCATGATCGGAGCTACCCCAACAATGGGTAAAGCAGATACCAAGTTACCGACGGGGAGTAACCCACGTTGTAAAAACGGCGAACGATCGATCAAAATTGCAATGACAAAACCAGAACCACATCCAAGCACATAGCCAATAAGCACTGCTTTCAGAAAGGTCTGCTTAAAATCTGCCCAAAGAATATGCGGTGATTCAGTGAATCGCTCTGCGATGAGACTAGGCGCTGGCAGAAGTATTTGAGGAACGTTCAAACCACGCGTTAGTAGTTCCCAGAGAATAAGAAGCCAGACACCAAATAAAACTGGAATGGCGATATTGAGAACCGTTGAGTAAGCACGAGACAAAGTTTTAATAGCGGCCAGTTGCTCAACACAGGCCCACGCTAAGAACCAGGCAGCAGTAACCTGAAGCCAGAATCCAAAGGGCGGAGTTTCGATCAGGTCCACAGTAGCAAATAGCCCTGTTGCTGCTGCCGCAGATACGCCACCTGATATCAAGGCGGCTAGCAATCTCGATGTAGTAATCAATCTGTAAGTAACAAGACCAGTAATGGCCAGAGCAATACCTATCCAAAGGTCGGCACTGCCAAAGAGGCTGAGTACCGATAAAACACCAGCTCCTGTAAGGAGAATACTTTCCATAGGACGGTAGACAAGTTTACCCGGGACTTTGTCAGCTAAAGTCGACTTCTCATTTTTACGGGCGAGCGTCTGGGGCATTCTAAGATGCTCTCATTTCAGACGTATTTTGCTGCAAACCCATTCGACGGTTTATCCACGAACCAATCGCTCCCACTAAGACGACAAGCGATGCCGCAAGAACAGAT
>JBLIIE010000126.1:0-15230 GCA_047634635.1 Granulosicoccus sp.
TTCCTATCTTCTGGCCAGTCGTACAGGAACTCGACTTCAACTTGGTGACAATGGTTGAGCTTCAATCTTACAAGTTGGATGCACTCATCGCCAGCGGAGCCGAACTATCCACATCTGCTCTTGAAAATGCGCAGGCCATGCTAAGTAGTGGACAAGAATTAACCCGGGAAATCACTCGTGAGCTTGGATTACGCGGTGTCAGTAAAGGCTCACTAAGAGGTGCCAATATTGAGCACACGGCCATCTGGTTTGGGATACTGATCCTGATTGTTGTAGAAGTGGGTTTGATCACCCCACCCGTGGGAATGAACCTATTCGTGATTAATGCGATGGACCCGAAAACGCCCATGAGCGAAACCTACAGAGCCGTGCTCTACTTTGTTGCTTCCGATCTGGTAAGAGTCGCGATACTAGTTGCATTTCCGATAATCACACTTGTATTGCTACCCCTATAGAGCGGTTTCAATGTTTACTTCTTATTTACCCTGCTTCTAGAGTAGTGTAATGGTGAGTCGAGAATACGGCCATAGGCCAGAACTGGAGTAATACACGTGGTCGGAAACGCAGCTAACTGGTTTATTGATCGTCACATTGTCGAAGGTCGCAGTGAGAAAATAGCTTTTCGCGAGGTGTCAGGCTTACAGCGCGATTTAAGCTACGCACAGCTCTTTGATCAATCCAGTCGCCTAGCGGGTGCGCTGCAGCGCAGTGGCATTCAACGCTCCGAGCGAGCAGCGATGTTCGTTCTCGATCAAATCGAGTTTCCCATTATATTTTGGGGTGCCTTAAAATCCGGTGTCGTCCCGGTTGCCGTGAACACCCTGTTGTCAACCGAGGTGTATCGCACCGTTCTGGAAGATTGCGCCGCCTCTGTCGTGTTTGTATCGAGCGAATTGGTGGACACCGTCATGCCTGCCATCAGAGCCTCGAAAACGGTCAGTCAAATAGTAGTCATTGGAGGTGAATCACTCGACAAGACAATATCATGGGCTTCATTTACTGAGCATGCAGATCCGCTATCAACCCTTTCTTGCAACGACGAAGATATTGCGTTTTGGTTGTATTCTTCTGGCTCTACTGGAACACCTAAGGGCGTTCGTCATCAACATCAGGCTCTACGCTACACCTGCGATACCTATGCATCGAAAGTATTAGGAATCAATGAAAACGACATTGTTTTTTCAGTAGCAAAACTCTTTTTTGCATACGGGCTGGGAAATGGGATGTCATTTCCGTTATCCGTTGGTGCAACAGGTTTACTGCTTAACGCAAGACCAACACCCGATTCGGTGACAGACATCCTTGAGAGGCATCAGCCCAATATCTATTTTGGTGTGCCAACCCTTTATGCGGCTCTTTTACAAAAATGGCGAACTGATCCTCCACAACTAGCTGACTCGCTACGCATCTGTGTATCAGCAGGAGAAGCCTTACCAGAAGAGATCGGATTACAATGGAAAACACTGACGAATGTCGACATTATCGATGGGGTCGGTTCAACGGAAATGCTGCACATTTTTCTGTCCAACCAAATCCACGACATAAAATACGGCACGTCAGGTGTGGCTGTACCTGGCTATGACTTGCGATTAGTGAATGAACAAAATGCCGATGTAAAGCCTGGAGAATTGGGGGAACTTTTGGTTCGCGGGAAATCCTCTGCCAGCGATTACTGGAACAAGCCTGAAAAAACACGAATCACATTTGAAGACGATTGGATACGCACGGGCGACAAATATGAAATCATGGAAGACGGACGCTACTTATATTGCGGTCGCACAGACGATATGTTCAAGGTCTCCGGTATTTGGGTAAGTCCGTTTGAAGTGGAGCAGGCGCTGGTTGCCTATCCTGCCATACTGGAGGCAGCGGTGGTGTCTCATGACGACGACAACGGTCTCAAGAAACCCAAGGCGTTTGTGGTACTCGGTAAGGGACATACTGGTCCTGAGCTGGACGGTCTGACTGATTTTGTAAAAGAAAAAATCGGAAAGTGGAAGTACCCACGCTGGGTGGAAATTGTTGATGATCTTCCGAAAACCTCCACGGGTAAAATCCAACGATTCAAACTCCGCTCAAACACATGAGTGCCCAGTGGGTGGAATCGGCGCAACTTTGCGCTAACTCCATGTCACTCGAATACACCTGCTTTGGCCCACCACCCTCGCAAGCACCCACGTTGGTATTACTGCATGAAGGGCTTGGCAGCGCAGGCTTATGGCGCGACTTTCCAACACAGCTGGTAGAGTCAACAGGATTTGGTGTATTTGCATATTCACGTGCGGGTTACGGTCGTTCTGATTCAGTCACGCTACCCCGCCCACTTAACTACATGACGTGTGAGGCAACTGATATCCTGCCACGGGTACTCGATGCCATTGGCTTCTCTCAAGGCATTCTTATAGGTCACAGCGATGGTGCAACGATCGCTGCCATCCATGCGGGTGAAGTGCGCGACCCACGAGTTCAGGGTATCGTACTAATGGCACCGCATTTTTTTACCGAACCCATTGCACTGTCAGCGATAAGCGACGCTAAGCTTGCCTACGAAAATCTCGATTTGAGGCTTCGTCTAGCTAAATACCACCACGACCCTGACAATGCATTTTACGGATGGAACGACAGCTGGTTGCACCCTGACTTTGCTCAGTGGGAGGTATCGTCGGTACTTGAATCCTTACAAGTCCCAGTTCTCGCTATACAGGGTCTGCAGGATCAATACGGTAGCTTGGCGCAAATCGATATCATCGAACACAAATGCCCCACGCTCGTGAAGAAACTGCTGTTAGACGACTGTCGTCATTCACCGTTTCTGGACTGTCCCTCAGAAGTGCTGGTGGAAATCACACGCTTTTGCGCCACTGTAGCCACCACTCCATAACCCACAGCAGCGCTCTGACAACCCTATGTTTCGACCTGATCATATTTACATTCCAGGCGTTAATGAGCGTCACCCAGAAAACGCCTTCGAGGCAATTCGCATAACGGCAATTCCTGACTCCTCCATTCAGGACTTAGCCAACTGCGATGCGTTCAAACATGGGCTGTTCTACCTTGAAGAAGGGTACTTCTGGGAAGCACATGAAGTGTTTGAACCGGTTTGGATGGCATTGCCAAACGAGTCCGAGGAGCGCCGTTTTGTGCAGGGTTTAATTCAACTGGCTAACGCCTCGTTGAAAGCCAAGATGGAGCGTCCAAAAGCGGTTTACAGGCTTTGTCGAATAGCTCGGGAACTACTGAATAGGCCCAACGGAAGCAATGTGATGATGAACCTTGATCGGAAGGTATTCTTAAGGCAGATTGATGCACTTGAGACGCGATATAATTTATCGTTATAGTGCACAAATATTATATATGTGCGAACTAATATCGTATCTTATTGATATATAACATTATTATATTTGCTTTATTATGCAATATTATATTTCCAAGCCATTAGACAAGCTCTATACTGATTGAGTACCTTCATGGATATGCGGTGTCAAACATGATTGATTTTCTAACTGATCCTGACAGCTACCGCCATTGGCGGGTTGAGTACGATGGTGCTATCGCAAATCTTTTCATGGATGTCGATGCAGACGCGGGCCTGTTTACCGGTTACGAGCTCAAACTCAACTCCTACGATCTTGGCGTCGATATCGAGTTAAACGACGTCGTTCAACGTATGCGTTTTGAACACCCGGAAGTAGCTGTTGTGGTGCTACGCTCTGCCAAGGACAACGTGTTTTGCGCCGGCGCCAATATTCGCATGCTAGGGCTTGCGGCCCACAGCCATAAAGTCAATTTCTGCAAGTTTACCAACGAGACTCGAAACACGCTCGAAGCTGCGGAGCAAGATTCAGGTCAAAAATATATTGCAGCGGTTAAAGGGGCTTGTGCTGGAGGCGGTTACGAGCTGGCACTGGCCTGCAACCACATCATGCTAACCAACGATCGAACCTCAGCCGTCTCTTTGCCCGAAATCCCGTTACTTGCCGTACTACCGGGCACTGGTGGACTGACAAGAATCACAGACAAACGAAAAGTACGCCGTGATTTATGTGATCTTTTCTGCTCAATGGAAGAAGGAGTGAAAGGCCAGAAGGCCGTTGATTGGAATCTAGTAGATGAACTCTTACCGAATTCCACATTCGATGATGCTGTTCAACTACGCGCCCAAGACTTCGCTGCCAAATCCCCAAAAGCCGATGTACAAAAAGGTATCAGACTCACCAAGCTTCAACGCACTATCAGTGAAACGACTGTCGAATATTCTTTGGTACGTATCGACATTGATAGAGCGGCCCGTATAGCCACCATTACCCTGCAAGGCCCTGAAGATGATGCGCCAGCCGACATCTCAACCCTGCACGCGCAAGGTGATCAAACGTATTTACTGCGCCTTTGCCGCGAACTTGAAGATGCCATCCTGCACCTGCGAGCCAACGAAGCACAAATAGGCTTATGGACAATGCGTACGCAAGGCGATTCAAAAAAGCTCATCGCACACGAAGCCCTCTTGACGACACATGCCGATCATTGGTTAGCCAACGAGATACGCCAGTATTGGAAACGCACCCTGAAACGTCTAGACGTCACCTCAAGATCGCTAGCCTGCTTCGTTGAAAATGGTTCATGCTTTGCCGGGGTGTTGGCAGAACTCCTATTTGCCGTAGATCGCAGCTACATGATGGAAGGTGAATTCGAAGATGATGAGCGACCTGAGGCTGCCATTACGCTCACTGAAGCTAACTTCGGTGCCTACCCTATGGGTAACAATCTAACGCGTCTTGAGACACGCTTCTACGGCCACGCAGCCAAAGTGGACACCGCACGCGAACACATCGGACAAACACTAGAAGCTGTTGAAGCAAATGAGCTAGAGCTGATCACCATGATTCTCGATGACATTGACTGGGAAGACGAAATACGAATTTTCATGGAAGAGCGCGTCTCTTTTAGTCCAGATGCCATGACGGGTATGGAGGCCAATCTTCGATTTGCAGGCCCTGAAACCATGGAAACGCGCATCTTTGGTCGGCTGACAGCTTGGCAAAATTGGATATTCATCCGCCCCAACGCTGTGGGTGACACCGGCGCTCTGAAACGCTATGGCAGCGGTATTCGAGGCGATTTCAATATGGAGCGTGTGTAGACACATCGCACCAGTAAGGCTTGCTGTCATAAGGAACGCGACCTTCTACATCTCTACTAAATGCATTTATAAATTAAATTCGGAAGATACCTATGCTTGATGCGATGGACGTCAGTTACGACACTCAGATCCCGAATAACGTTGGGCTCAGCAGTGACCGCAAAGTGCTCAAAGGGCTAGAGAAATGGCATCCGGGATACATCGATTGGTGGAATAAATTGATTCCACAGAATTTCCAGAACTCGATGGTATACCTGCGCACTGCGGTCAGTGTCGATCCCAAAGGCTGGGCAAAATTTGATTATGTAAAAATGCCTGACTACCGCTGGGGAGTACTACTGGCTCCACAGATAGAGGAGCGCAAGATTCCTTGTGGTGAGCATAAGGGCGAACTCGCATGGCAGGAAGTTCCCGGTGAGTATCGCAACATGCTCAAACGCATGATTGTAATTCAAGGCGATACAGAACCAGGTTCGGTCGAACAGCAGCGTTTTCTGGGTTTAACAGCACCTTCACTATACGACTTGCGAAACTTGTTCCAAGTCAATGTCGAAGAAGGTCGACATCTTTGGGCCATGGTGTATCTGTTACACAAGTACTTTGGCAAAGATGGGCGAGAAGAAGCTGATGATATGTTGCGACGATCTTCAGGCTCTGAAGAAGCACCTCGTATGCTGGGAGCTTTCAATGAAGAAACACCTGACTGGCTATCATTTTTCATGTTTACGTATTTTACCGACCGAGATGGGAAGATGCAGCTGGAAAGTCTGGCGCAATCTGGTTTTGATCCGCTAAGTCGAACCTGTCGTTTCATGCTCACCGAAGAAGCCCATCATATGTTCGTGGGTGAAACAGGCGTAGGACGGGTGTTACAAGCAACGTGCGATGCGATGAAAGCTGCCGGCATTACCGACCCCAATGATATCGGCAATGTTCGTGATCTTGGTGTCATAGATCTGCCCACTATCCAGAAAAAACTGAATTTACATTATTCACTATCGCTGGATTTATTTGGTCAGGAAGTATCCACAAATGCGGCAAACGCCTTCAACAGCGGTGTAAAAGCACGCTACATGGAACATCGACTAAAAGATGACCATCAACTCAAAAACGATACCTACCCTGTTCGTACCTTGGAGAATGGCGAAATCGTTGAAAATGAATTACCCGCTTTAACCGCCATCAATATGCGTCTGCGTGATGACTACGTGCGTGATGCATCCGGTGGCATTGGTCGATGGAATAAAGCTATAAAAAAGGCTGGAATCGAATTTGAATTCGCCTTGCCTCACGAAGCATTTAATCGCCACATTGGTGTGTTCAAGCCGGTCGAGGCTGATCCAGTGGGTAATCTGCTATCACACGCAGACTGGCAGCAGAATATTGATAGTTGGTTGCCCAACAATCAAGACGGCGATTTTGTCAAATCACTCATGAAGCCTTGCTACGAGCCAGGCAAGTTTGCCCGTTGGATTGCGCCACCGAAAATGGGCATCGATAACCAACCCGGTGACTTCGAATACGTTAGATTGCACTCGGCATAAGCTCATTATATCTATTCAAAAGGTTACAAGTGAACACACCACTTAAGCAACACCTAATTGATCCGGAGATCTGCATACGATGCTATACCTGCGAGATGAGTTGTCCTCTTGAGGCCATTGAACACAATGATAACAACGTCGTGGTCGACGCCTCGAAATGCAATCAATGCATGGATTGTATTCCGGTGTGTCCGACAGGTTCCATCGATGAGTGGCGCATCGTCAACGAGCCTTACAGCCTCGATGAGCAGTACGAATGGGAGGAACTACCCGAACAAGGTGACGTTACTCTAGCTGAGCATACTGAATCAGAGCTGGCAAATCCGATGGACGCTCTCCTCGCCGAAGCCCATCAAGGTGCGGGAGGCAAAACACAGGCTCCCACTTCTGCATCCACACCAACTGTTAATTTGTACCCACTGAGTAAATCTATTGAAGCTGTCGTGCAAGGCAACTACCGAATTACCGACAAAAATTCGGATACAGACGTTCGGCATATCATTCTCGATTTTAGAGGTAAACCCTTCCCCATTCTGGAAGGCCAGTCGTTGGGCATTCTGCCCCCCGGTATGACAGAGGCTGGAAAATCGCATTTGCCCAGACTCTATTCGGCTTCCAGTCCACGAGACGGAGAACGACCTGGGTTTCATAACGTGTCGCTGACGGTGAAGAGAGATGCCAGCGGTATCTGTTCCAACTACTTGTGCGACTTGCGAAAAGGCGACACGGTCAACGTCATCGGTCCCTATGGGTCTACCTTTCTGCTACCCACTGACCCAAACGCACGCTTGCTTATGATTTGCACAGGCACAGGCTCAGCACCCATGCGAGCGTTCACAATGGGGCGTGAGCGCACGGTAGGCGAAAAACCTGGAGGTATGGTGATGTTCTTTGGAGCAAGAACTCCGGAAGAGTTGCCCTACTTCGGACCATTAGAAAAAATCTCCGACGCGCTCATACAAAAGCACCTCGTCTTTAGCCGCCTTGAGGGAAAAAAAGAGTACGTGCAAGATCGTATGCGAGAACAGCAAAATGTTGTTGCAGAACTCATTCAGGATAGCAATACGCACATCTATATCTGCGGACTGAAGGATATGGAACAAGGTGTTGAAGCAGCCTTTGGTGATATCGCTACCACTATCGATACCGATTGGCACTCTTTGAAGAACACCCTGCGTACAGAAGGTCGCTACCACGTGGAAACGTACTGACTTGGAAAGTCGTTCAGACAGCGGTGTCAAACAACATCACCAAGCTACCAATACAGCTGAGCAACTTGATGAGAGTTCACAACGATTAATTCACTTGGTCGGTGATCGTGTGCGTGTTCTCCGTACCCGAAAGAAATTCTCAAGGCGACAATTATCAGAACTATCCGGCGTCTCCCAACGTTACCTTGCACAATTGGAAGGTGGTGAGGGAAACATCTCTGTAGGATTACTCAAACGCCTGGCCATAACGCTGTGTATTCCCATTGAAGCTTTGGTGACTGAAGATGACTTATCAGCAGATGAACTGGCAAACCTACTAACGTTATACCGTCAGTCTGATTTGGATACGCGTGCCCGAGCACTGCAGCAGCTAAACCCCGTTGGCACACGAGAGAAAAAGGCGCAACGTATCTGTCTGGTGGGCCTTAGAGGCGCTGGAAAATCGACCCTGGGCCAACGATTAGGTGAAGACCTGAAACTACCCTTCGTAGAGCTTAACAAAGAGATAGAGCGCATTGCTTGCGTGCCAGTGAGCGAACTGATTGATTTGTACGGACAGGAAGGGTATCGCAAATTCGAGGCAGACGCTCTTGAGGGAATTGTGAACTCGCAAGAACATCTGGTTCTGGAAGCCGCCGGCGGCATCGTGTCCAACACTGAAACCTACTATAAATTGCTTTCCCGTTTTCACACAGTCTGGATAAAAGCATCAGCTAAAGAACATATGTCACGTGTTGCTGCACAGGGAGATCTGCGGCCTATGCAAGACAATCCCCAAGCTATGGTGCAATTGGAATACATGCTCACCACACGTGAAGCACTGTACGGTAAAGCTGAATACACCTTAAATACAGCTGGTAAATCATTGAGCGACAGTCAAGTAGAACTTCGGCAACTTATTGCAAATCGCAACATTCTGGAAGAGTATTGATAATCATGACTGTAACATGCAGGCGCGATGGCTTCGTAGGCTATGTTCAGATTAACAACCCACCAGTAAACGCCATTGCATCTCCCGTACGCAAAGGTTTACTGCACGCGGTTCGCTGGGCAGAATCAGAAAGCCTAGACAGAGTGATTCTCAGCGGTGTCGGGCAATTTTTCGCAACGAGTGCCGATACAGAAGACCTTAATGCATCCCTGGTGGAACCTAATTTACCGAATCTACTTTTGGCCATTGAGAATAGTTACGTGCCGTGGATTGCCGCCATTGAAACTGATGCATTGGGTGGCGGCGCTGAGATTGCTCTTGCATGCCGCATGCGAATCATTAACCCGTCAGCAAGCTTGGGCTTCCCTGACGTCACACATGGCATAAATCCAGGTACTGGAGGTACACAACGACTGCCTCGCCTCATTGGTTTTCAACCTGCACTGGAAATGATCATCAGTGGAGAATCAGTTGACGCAATTTCAGCCAAAAAACTCGGATTAGTAGACGACATAGATGAAGATCCCATTGATGAATCGTTCATGGTTAACACCGAAGAATTACTGTGTAGAGTTCCGGCAATCGAGTTACCAGCACCTGTTGTTGACGCATCCATAATGGAGGAGACCCTAGGGAGTATAAACAAGAATTACCGCGTAGACGTTGAACAAGACGTCAGAACGCTTGCACACGGTTTCGAGATCACGACAATTTTGAACGAGATACCTTTCGTGATCGGCTCAAACGATGGCTTAATCACTAATCGAATTCTGAAACGCTATGAGGAAGCAGCCGACACCGTACTAATGGACGGTTCAACGCCCTGGGAGATTGACGAGGCCATGGTTGAATTCGGTTTCGCGATGGGTCCCTATGAAGCGCAAGATCTAGAAGGCTTGGATACTGCTCATGCAAATCGTCATACACAAGTTGCCAGCCGTGATCCGATGCGTCGCTCTATACCCATTGCAGAGCGCCTTTTGGAAATGGGTAAACTTGGAAGAAAAACGGGTGCCGGTTGGTACCGCTATCCTGGCGGAAGCGGAAAAGTTGATGATCCTATCGTTGCGGATATTGCCATTGAAGAGGCGCACTTCGCTGGAATCAAACGGGTAGAGTATTCCGCTCGGGAAATACGCGAACGGCTCCTATTAAGTATGATTACTGAGGCGGCAGCTATCCTTCATGAAGGCATTGCGCAAAGCGCTCAGGAGATAGACCTTGTTAGCCAATTGACCTTTAGTTTCCCTGACTCGAAAGGGGGCTTACTGCATTACGCAGATACCCTTGGGGTTGATCACATAATCACGCTTTTATGCAAACTGCAAAATGAAGATGCAACAGCATGGGAAGTTGGTACCTTACTTGAGGATTGTGCGAATCGGAATATTTCTATATGTGACTGGCGTGGTGATTAAACAAACCCGTTAGCAGAAGTTCTAAAATGCTGGTAGCAATCATTCAGTAATCTTATACCCATGCTGCAAAATAATGCCCCTAGTGCCCCTTCAATATATCTGCGCGCTCGAGTATAGAAAGCTACCACCATCAACATTTAACTATGCCAGGGTTCAGTCAGGAATTTTTCTCATTCTAACGCTGTCCAACACGTGTATCCCCAAACAGGCGCCCCGCTTTGGCTGGCGAGCAGCGCCAATATTGAGGTGGAGCGCTTACGGTTGCGCCAAGCTGGGCAGCGGCGTGCCACACCCAGCGGGGGTTGTACAGAAACCCTCTAGCCAGCGCGATCATATCAGCCTGTTCGTCCGCGATGATGCTCTCCGCCTGATGAGGATCATCAATTAAACCAACCGCCATTACAGGCATATCCACTGCAGCTTTTATCGCCTGCGCAAAATGCACTTGGTAGCCAGGCTTCAATTCTATTTTCTGATTCTGCGACACTCCACCGCTAGATACATCTATCCAGTCACAGCCAATCTCTTGAAGTGCCTTGCTGAATACAAGCGCCTCATCAATGTCCCAACTACTGGCAGAATCCCAATCACTTGCTGATAGGCGCAAGCCCAGAGGAAGATGTTCGGGCCAAGCAGCACGCATAGCGGCAAAAACCTCAAGCGGATACCGCATCCGGTTCTCCAGTGACCCACCATATTGATCACTACGCTGATTGGCAATTGGGGATAGGAATTGGTGCAACAAATAACCATGGGCGCAATGCACCTCGATGGCATCAAAACCTATTCGCTCAGAGCGCTTAACTGCTGTAACAAATTTCTGTTTGGTAGATTCCAGTTCCGAGACGCTTAACGCGTGAGGTGGCAATTCACCGTCCTTTTGTGCGAGAGCACTTGGCGCGACTGCTTCCCACCCGCCCTCCTTCAGCGGTATTTGTGCACCCGTGTTCCACGGTTCATAACTAGAACTCTTTCTTCCTGCATGGGACAGCTGAACGCACAGTGGAGAGTTTTTAACTGGGTTTAACTCACGCAAGTTAATCACTAGTGCAGATAGCGCAGCTTCATTTTCGTCGCTGTACAAACCCACACACCCAGGCGTAATGCGCCCTATATCCTCAACCCCCGTAGCCTCGATAATGAGCATGCCAGCTGAGGCCATCGCTAGCTGACCAAGGTGCACGGTGTGCCACGGCTGCACCGTACCGTCAACTGCAGAGTACTGGCACATTGGCGAGACTATGACCCTGTTAAGTAGCGTCAGCGAACGAAGTGCAAGGGGTTCGAATAGTTTGGACATTGAGTAGTAGATTTGTTGTTAGTGGCTGTGAAGACAGGTGAGTGTTTTACGCTGAGACTGACTCATGATTTCACAATCCAGACCTGTATTCCAATTATAGTGAATTTAGCGCCCATAGACTAGTGCAAAAGGCACCGAATAGCCAAGCACAAGAACATCTAGGAAGGCGATAAACGGTAAATCTAGGACTGGATATTCAGGTGCCACTACACCGTATTTAGCTTGCAAATCAGGCACATTGCGTAAGCTTGCAACATTCAGCCAACTACCACTCATCACCACCGGTTTTCCATCGTGGGCAACAAGTCCGACGATGCTAATCTAAACCCTAGAAAACCTGAGGCAGTAGCAAACAAAAGATTCCCTACAAGAGCTAATGCAGTAAGGATATATAACTCATTGGTTAAGGCTCGATTTACTCGGTTCAAAATCTTTAAACGCCAGCAGGCCTGCAGCGACCATCATGAGTACAATGGCAGAACTTGCAATCACCGCTGCCAAACCAAACGCTGCTGCCGTCATTTGCAAACAGTTGGCTGAAAGATCACCCGCAATCGTCCGTTTACTGTATTTCAATCCGTGACGGATACTCTTTGAAATTATCAAAAGCTGGCTAGTATCTGGCGGTGTTGCGAAAAACACGCCTACCGCCAACAGATATAGAAAATAGTTATCAAAGCTCATATTCAAGCCGTTACTTAATGTTCAGTGAAAAAACAATAGCAGATACAGCATTTGGCTGAAAATTCCAAATCGTCCAACACATCCCTTCATAACCAATGAGATTAAACGTCGTTACTGCACAGAGACGCGCGCTGCGCAAGATTCAAATAAGCAGCGATGGAGATACTAAGGTCACCTAGGTGAGCAATTAGACAGCTGGGCTAGCTGGGCACCCTGATTGTTTGGCGCTTACCGTATATCGCGACAATCAGCATTGACGTAATCGCTTGGGTCCGAGTCGGCCTGATAGAGTCCGCTGTCCAGACCGTCTACATTTGAAGCATTTACAAACATTCTGAGTGGAAATAATACCTGTGCGGATGGGATGGTTCGCCCACCATTTTCGCCGATTTTTCACTACGCAGCCCAGACAAGTCTTTTGATACTCTCCAGGTCAATTGCACCCTCATTGAATTCTCGTTGAGATCTACGTCCCGACAAAACATCATTGAAAATGAGTTCTCTCATTTATTAGTCCAACGGGAGAATCTCAAAATATAGGAGCACTATCCAAACGTCGAAATATACAGCGCTTCTACCTTATCTCTGGCCCACTGCGTTTTTCGTAAATATTTCAATGATGATTTAACTGATGGATCACTCTTAAAACAGTTGATATTGACTCTTTGAGCCAGACCATCCCAGTCATAGTGATCCACTAAGGCGGTCACAATCGTTTCAAGCGTAAGCCCATGTAATGGATCTTTCGATTGGTCTCTACTCATGTTTTGTGGCTCTAGGGCGTTACGGCAAATACCGGAATTTAATACGATTTGTCCAATATAGTAAAGAACCGTGGTGCCTTTTGCGCCGTAAAAAAGTAATGAATTTGAAAACACAACGTGCCACCGCATCACTCCGCAGCCTATTTGTCGGCGATGCCCTGTCAATGCCGGTGCACTGGTTCTACCGAACCTCTGACATACTTCGCTATTTTCCGCCTCACGGCGTCGTTAAAATGGAGGCTGCCCCAGCGGACCACCCAAGTTCGATAATGTCTTTGCATTCAACGGACGCCGGGGGTAGAAGAAGTGCTCGGCGCTCTAATGCGCCACACGTGCGACAGGGGTTGAACGATCAGCTGGATCTTCAAGGCGAAGTTGTAGGTGACATCATTCTTAAAGGTAAGCGAGAACTTTGGGGTGGAACCCGTACCCACTATCATCACGGGCTACAGGCAGGAGAAAACACGCTAAATGCCCACTGCGCCCGTTTGATGTTGCGCCACCTGGTTGAAAATGGAGGCTACGATAAAACACGCTGGCTTGAGGCCTACATTGCCTTTATGACCGCAGATCCAGCTCAGCATCCTGATACCTATGCTGAGTCCTACCATCGGGGGTTTTTTGCCAACCTTAAGAGCGGTAAGGCGGCTGACAAATGTGGTGCTGTGACTCATGACACGCCATCAATGGGAGCATTGGTGACCGTAGCACCGCTGGCTTTTGCTCTACTTAAAAACCACACACTTGAAAGAACCCAGTCCATCTGCTGCGACCACGTTCAACTTACCCATCCGGATACAGATCTGATGAGAGTGGTTTGTACCTACGTCGAACTACTGGAAAGCCTCCTGAACGCTGAGGAAGACCCGCAAGCGCTGGATTCAAATTCAGCATCTGCCACCCCGGCAGTGGTGGATAAATTTATCAAGGCTGCTCGAGTAATCCCTGGAACAAAACTCAATGAGTTGTTGGAGCAAAATCGTGGTGATTCGGCAGTCGTAGGCAAATTGTATTCAACCGCCTGTTATATCACTGACTCGTGGCCTGCAGTTTGTTACTTGGGTGCCAAATATTTTACGTCGCCGGCCAAAGCCATGTTGATCAATACCAACCTCGGTGGAGAGAATGCGCACAGAGGATCTGTATTAGGGACACTCGTCGGACTTGCTAGCAATCACTGTGATGAATCTCTTTTCGAACAACTTTCAAATCGAGCGTCTGTCGACACTGAAGTTCAAGAATTTGTCGATACGTTTTGTTAAAATCAACTTGAAGAATAAATGAGATAAATGAATACTCTAAATACGGGTCTTGAAAAAACGACCATGTTCTATGATGGTGGCTGCCCTATGTGCGCTAGGGAAGTCGCTCACTACCGCAGAATAGACGCCCACCACGCTGTACACTGGTTGGACATCAATGCTCATCCAGAATCTCTAGAGAAACATGGCGTTGGCTACACAGCAGCGATGAAACATCTACACGTGATGAACTCTAACGGAGAAATACTACGTGGCGCCTATGCATTTCACGCACTTTGGAAAGCCCTACCGCGGTATAGAGTTCTTGCGTTCTTCGTATCAGTTCCAGGTTTCTTATGGATTATGGACAAGATCTATAATCAATTCGCCAAACGACGTTTTGCCAAGCGGATAGCTTGTGCAAGCCATGAAGATTAAATATTGATTCGCTTAGAGACTTCTAATCGACGTATTGTTCCATTTATTGCCTGTTCACTCACTTAATCAAAGCTAGAAAATCAACTATGGCACGAATAGGCTTACATCTCACAACCATTTGTACATGATCAGCGCATCGACGTAGCCATCAACAGGGTGCTTGAACGCTTTGGGCAGTCGACCTACCGTTGCAAACCCTAGCTTGCTCCACAACTTAACTGCACCCTGATTGCTCACTGCAACAAAATTGAACTGCATGGCTTTGTAGTCAAGCTCTTTTGCAACAGCTTGAGAATGTTCGCACATGGTGGTGGCTAAGCCTTGCCCTCTCGCCTCTGACGCCACCATGTATCCGCAGTTGCAAACATGATTTCCAGGACCGTTCTGATTTGTCTTTATAAAATACGTTCCTAGAATTCCATGACCATTCTCGACCACAAATGTCTTACGCGGTGCTTCAATCCAAAACTGAAGGGCTTGCTCCTTTGTCGTATCAATTGGATACGCGTAGGTGTCACCAGCTAGAATAATTTCGCTAATTATCGGCCATATTGAGTCGAAG
>JBLIIE010000127.1:0-15176 GCA_047634635.1 Granulosicoccus sp.
TACCCAGGCAAATGTCGAAGCAACATAGTTGCAATCAAACCTCCATCTGCACAATATCATCGTGCGGAGCACGCACTACGCTGCGTACTATCAGGTCAATTCAATTTCAACGATACCATCCAGGGCGTGCAAAATATCAACCTGGAAAAAGATGTTGGCGATATCATTATCTGGCGTCGAGATAATCTGGTTGCGTATGCACTTGCATGTGCATTGGATGATGCTGAAAATGTAAGTCACGTGGTCAGAGGTGCGGACCTACTGGGCAATACTGCGGTGCAAATCGCCATAATGAAAGCTCTAGATCTTCCGATACCCGAATACGCCCACATACCTATAGCGACCGACGCCAATGGTGACAAATTGAGTAAACACTCTAACGCTCAGCCTATATCGTCCATGCAACCGTTGAAGATCCTTATCACGGCGTGGCAAACTCTCGGACAGGTAGAGCTCCAGGCGACGTCCATTTCTGAATTCTGGAATGCAGCATTGGCTCAGTGGCAAATCTCGAGCGTGCCTCGCGTACAACGCCTCAGCACATGAACATCAAGCCTTCGTCAGACCACAGCCTTCTAATATTTTTACTTGGCTTGTTTCTCATCAACTCGCCGCTGCGTCAGTGGTGGTCAGAACTGGCATTACCTTGGTACACGATGTACATGCCATGGCTCGCAGTGATAGTGCTCGTGGCTATCAATCAGCTGAGACAGAACCGTGGAGATTGATCTAGCGCTCTTATTTGCCGTTGCATTAGCCTACCTCGGTTTGCTATTTGTTATCGCCTGGTGCGCTGACTCGGGATGGCTGCCAGAAAAGTGGGTGCGCTCGCCCTTAGTGTATTCGCTCTCACTAGGTGTTTACGCAACGTCCTGGACCTACTATGGCAGTGTCGGTCTTGCAGACCGAAGCGGCTTTGCATTTTTAAACATCTATCTGGGCCTTACAGGGGCGTTCATTCTAGGCCCCTATTTACTAAGACCGATTTTACGGCTCTGCAGAGAAAATCAACTCACATCCATTGCAGACTTAATGGCCTTTCGCTACGGCGGAAGAGCTACAGGCTTTGCAGTAACCTTGTTCATGCTTGTAGGAATTCTACCGTATATATCTTTGCAAATTCGAGCAGTTACCGAATCAATTCAAATTCTTAGCAAGCAAGCTCCCCCTAACCTTCTTGCACTATTGTTCTGCGTAGCCATCACCGTGTTTGCCATTCTATTTGGCGCAAGGCATTTGACACCCCGAGAGAAACACCATGGCTTGGTTGTTGCCATCGCATTCGAGTCAGCTGTGAAATTGATAGCGATGGTTATTGCTGGTATTTTCGTCCTGACTCAAGTATTCGATTCTCCTATTGCCATGAACGAGTGGGCGCAACAGCAACCCGAATTACTCGAGAGTCTATATGCACCTAGCACGACAGGCTTATGGCCAACTCTCCTGCTACTAGCCTTCTGCGCATCATTTATGCTGCCCCGCCAGTATCACATGACTTTTGTTGAAAACCAGGACCCAAGGCACCTGAACACAGCGTACTGGCTTTTCCCCTTGTACCTGCTGATTCTGAATTTGCCTATTATTCCGATCTTGTTCGCCGGAAAGTATCTATCACTGCCAATGGCACCAGACTTCTATGTGCTGGGCATAACCTTAACGCTAGGAAGAGAATGGCTGGCGATACTAGTTTTCCTGGGAGGCTTATCGGCAGCCAGTGCCATGATGATAGTTACAACACTTGCATTATCATCAATGTGTGTAAATCACTTTCTCCTACCTGCAACTTTATCAAAAAACCAGGAAGTTGACTTTTATAGACGATTGTTGTGGGGTCGACGATTAGTAATTTCAGCGATTATTGCCGCTGGCTATGGCTTCTATATCGTCATTGAACTCAATGAAGGTTTGGCAAGCCTGGGCCTCATTTCGTTTGTTGCAGCTGCACAGTTGCTACCTGGCATGTTTGGTTTGCTCTTCTGGTCCCGGGCAACACAAACCGGTTTTATCGCAGGACTGACTGGCGGCGCGCTAGCATGGTTTGTACTCTTGATTTTACCACTGCTCGATAACTCTTTTGCCCCCCTTACCTGGACAGCAATCGACACTGACATTTGGACGCTTTCATCGTTCATTACTTTAAGTGTCAATGGAACACTTTTTATTCTTGGTAGCCTGTTGACTCGTCAATCCGATGAGGAGACTGCAACAGCTCAACTTGCCAATGAATATGCCGAATTTACAGACCAGACATCGATGGTGGCACGTTCAGTAGTTCATTATCGCTACTCTTTACAGTACTCACTCGGCAACAAAGTAGCGGAACAGGAATTGGATCGAGCGTTGCAGGAAACGCACATTGCCGTGGACGAGACGCGGCGATCAGAATTACGCATGCTGCATGATCAACTGGAACGAAACCTGTCCGGATTACTTGGCCCTACACTTGCTCGAGAGATACTTCGCCGCCCTCCCACACCTACAGAGACCGATGCTGTACGTTCGACCGATGCCAGACTCCTAGAACGACGGTTGGAGGCATCTAGAGAGCAGATGCGCGGACTTACCAAACAACTGGACGATCTAAGACAATATCTTCAGGATGTCCTGAGACAGCTGCCTTTAGGTGTGTGCTCAACCTCTGCCAATGGACGCATCTACATATGGAATTCGGCGATGCAAGCAATGACCGGAATTGCAGAACGGGATGCCTATGACAAATCACTAGGTCAACTGACCCAACCCTGGGGACAGTTACTTGCCGGTTTTGCCAGCTCAGCCGACAACCACCAATTCCGATGTAGAGTATTTCTCGACAATCACAATGCAACAGTGAATTTACATAAAGCCGAAATTGGCGTAGCGGCTGGCAGAGACGATACGCTCGCAGGGCAAGTCATATTGATGGAAGACCGGACAGACCTAGACACTCTGGAGAGCGAATTGGCACACAGCGAACGCTTGGCCTCAGTAGGCCGACTTGCCGCTGGTGTTGCACATGAGATAGGCAACCCTCTTACCGGCATTGCCAGCATTGCTCAAAATCTCCATCATGATATCTCAAGTGCGAGTGACGAACCTTTTGTACGAGAACAGACGGATGACATTTTAACCCAGGTCGGACGAATTAACAGTATTGTTCGCTCCTTGTTGACATTCTCGCATGCAGATTCCGTCACCGATGGAAATCTTGGCATTGTTGATGTTGCTGAGCGTGTTGCTGAAGCTGTTCGACTAGTCCGCCTATCACCAGATACGCGTGGATTAAACTTCAAGATATCAATGCCTGACAACGCCTTCGTCAGTGGTGATTCAAACTTGTTGATGCAAGTATTTGTCAATTTGATTAACAATGCGTGTGACGCATCACCCGATGAAGGCACTATCAGCATAGAGGGCATAATCTCGGGCGACGAACTCATAGTAGAAACCATCGATCAAGGACCAGGCATTGATCCTGCTGCACGGGATCAAATGTTTGAACCTTTTTTTACAACAAAACCTGTTGGACAAGGTACCGGACTTGGATTATCTTTGGCATACAGTATCGTCAAAAATCATCGGGGACGACTTCGAATTGGTAACCGTTCCAAGGGCACTAGCATGTCAGTAAGCCTGCCATTGCAAACACCTGACACATAATGAAAAAAATACTGATCGTCGAAGACGAAGAAGTTATCCTGAAAGCGTTGAGACGGTTGCTGGAACGCAATCACTATGACGTTCATACCGCAACAACTGTAGAACAAGCGCTAGAAGCACAACCACAATCCTTCGACCTGATTCTTACTGATCTAAGATTGCCTGGAGCAGAAGGCACCGCTATCATTCCGACAGCCGGCACGGTTCCCGTCGTCATAATGACTAGCCATGCCAGTGTACGATCGGCAGTCGATGCAATGCGCCATGGCGCCATGGATTATATAGCCAAGCCGTTTGACCACGATGAACTTCTTATCGTCATAGAGCGAGCACTGTTGCAAAACTTATTGATAGCGCAGAATCAATCCCTGAAATTAGAACTCCGCCGTAACAGAGTTGGCTTGAATACGTTTTCGTGCCCAGGGGTCAATCGCCTGATAGACAACACCACCGCCCCATTAAAACTACAATCCTTTCAGCACCTATACGGCGAGAAAGGTACAGAGAGAGAAGCCATTGCCCGTGGTCTGCATGAGCGCAGCAATCGACATGATGCCCCTTTCGTGGTTGCCGATATAGGCGTCGAAACAGCACAGGCTGATATCGATAGTTTGTTTGGACACGGGCTTGCAACACATTCAGGAGGAATACCACCGGGAGGTCTACTTCAGGCAGCACAAAATGGAACTCTGGTGCTTAGACACCCTGAACTGCTCACGCCTGATGCTCAAATGAAGCTCAGTAAAGCACTCAGCAAAGGCACGTTAACACTGCCAGGAAGTGATCGGGAACGAACAATAAACGTCAAAGTCGTATCAATCGGGTACGAATCCATGGAGACCTTGCAATCAACCAATGAAGTCATTCCTGAATTGGCTGAACTGTTCAGTCATACCCAATTTGAAGTTCCACCGCTTCACGATAATCCTGAAGACATACTACCTATTGCTGAGCAACATTTAAGGTCTCTTGCCCATCGACACGGACTCAAAAAGATAAAACTCTCTCCATCAGCAATAGCGGCTCTAAAAGCCAACACTTGGCCTGGTAATGTCGCTGAACTTCGGCATGTAATTGCCAGAGCCGTGTTTGTTACGAGAAGTAACACAATTTCAAGAGCCGACTTAGGGTTCGGCATCGCCAGCACCGAAGAGAGAGATTTAAGCCTCGATGAGTATTTTCGTTACTTTGTTTTACGCAATCAAAGCACCTTATCAGAAACAGATTTGGCGGCCAGACTAGGGATTAGCCGCAAGGCTCTTTGGGAGCGTCGCCAGAGAATGGGACTCATTAGAGACACAAATGAGCACTAATTCGACTAAAAGCAAAACCTAGTTACGATATTAGGCTATTTTTAATCATTGTAAAATCAAAGATTTAAAAACTTTATGGCGAGCGGTTTGACTGTTTGTTACGGACGGGTAAACTGCACTCATCATTTGTAATCAACGATCATCGTATGTCGACAGACCGAATTTACCCCGTTCCTGCCGATCTCGTAGAGTCCGCTCACATAAACGACGAACGGTATGCCGAAATGTATGCCCGCTCAATAGACGACTCAGATAGTTTCTGGGCCGAGCAGGCTGAGGAATTTATAGACTGGTTTAAACCTTGGGATAAGGTTCAAGACTGGGACTTCCACAAAGGCGACATCAGCTGGTTTACTGGCGCGAAAGTCAATGTCGCGTACAACTGCCTCGACAGGCATCTAGAAACGCGACCTGATCAAACTGCGATAATCTGGGAAGGCGACGACCCAAGCGAATCAAGGCATATCACCTATCGCGAATTACACGACGAAGTGTGTCGTTTCTCGAATGCATTAAAAGGTCTGGGTGTCAAAAAAGGCGATCGCGTTTGTATCTACATGCCAATGATCCCAGAGGCAGCGGTTGCTATGCTGTCGTGTGCTCGTATAGGCGCGGTTCATTCAATTGTCTTCGGTGGCTTTTCTCCAGACGCCTTGAAAGATCGCATACACGATTCCGAGTGCTCCATCGTCATTACAGCAGACCAAGGACTTAGAGGTGGTCGCAAAGTACCTTTGAAGGCCAACGCAGATATTGCTTGCGAGAAAACTGATTGCGTTAAGCGCATGGTCGTCGTCAAGCGTGGTGGCGAGGACGTCGAATGGAAGGATGGACGTGACCTTTGGTACCACGAACTGATCTCTGGAGCATCTAACGATTGTCCAGCCGTCGAGATGGACGCTGAAGACCCCTTGTTTATTCTTTACACGTCCGGATCAACGGGTACGCCAAAAGGCGTGCTTCACACCAGCGGCGGCTACCTTCTTTACGCGTCCATGACGCATAAATATGTTTTTGACTATAAAGATGGCGATATTTACTGGTGCACTGCAGATGTAGGCTGGGTAACTGGCCATTCGTACATCGTTTATGGCCCTCTGGCTAACGGCGCGAC
The DNA here is from genome assembly GCA_047634635.1 of Granulosicoccus sp. Taxonomy (GTDB): domain Bacteria; phylum Pseudomonadota; class Gammaproteobacteria; order Granulosicoccales; family Granulosicoccaceae; genus Granulosicoccus. Next base: position 6,067 of record JBLIIE010000127.1, read on the forward strand.
AACGCTAATGTTTGAAGGCATTCCCACCTACCCCTCAGTGAGTCGATTCTGGGAAGTTATCGCCAAACACAAAGTTAATACGTTCTACACCGCCCCCACGGCTATCCGTGCATTGATGGCGCAAGGGGACGAGGCAGTCACGTCTGTAGATAGAAGCTCTCTACGCCTATTGGGCAGCGTCGGTGAACCCATCAACCCAGAAGCCTGGGAATGGTACGCAAAGGTGGTCGGTGATTCTCGATGCCCTGTCATAGACACGTGGTGGCAAACAGAAACTGGCGGGATTCTGATTTCGCCCTTGCCAGGTGCAACGGCACTTAAGCCAGGTTCAGCAACGAAACCATTCTTTGGAATCGTGCCCGAATTAGTTGATGATCACGGCACCATTTTAGAAGGTGAGGCGTCAGGGAATCTGGTGATTACTCGTCCATGGCCGGGAATGATGCGTTCGGTTTACGGTAATCACGAACGATTCAAAGAAACCTATTTTTCAATGTACCCGGGGTACTTCTTCACAGGTGATGGCGCCAGAAGAGATAAAGACGGTTACTTCTGGATAACCGGACGTGTTGATGATGTGCTCAATGTTTCTGGACATCGAATGGGGACCGCTGAAATCGAAAGCGCCCTGGTGCTTCATCAATCGGTTGCAGAAGCTGCTATCGTCGGTTATCCGCACAATATCAAGGGTCAGGGCATCTATGCCTATGTCACGCTGATGAAGGGTGTAGAGGCTTCTGACGAGCTTAAAGCTGAGCTCATCAAACACGTGCGTAAGGAAATTGGCCCCATTGCCACCCCTGACTTGCTGCAATGGGCACCAGGACTTCCTAAAACCCGTTCGGGTAAAATCATGCGCAGAATCCTTCGTAAGATTGCAGAGAATGATGTTACCAACCTGGGTGACACATCGACTCTGGCAGACCCGGGAGTCGTTGACGGATTAGTGGAAAATCGCGCTAATACTTAAGCCAATAACGAATTCAAGACGCCGGTGCATAACAGCATCGGCATCCTGATCACCGCCTACAACAGGTCGATTATCTCCTGGAGCAGTTCCCGGTTATCCCACTCTCTGGGCCCAAGCGCCTCAAATATCACCTTACCACTCTGATCAATCACCAGAGTCGTGGGCAGAGCGCGTACAGACCAGTTCGGCAAAGAATCAATATTTCCAAGCAATGTCGGAAAATTGATAGGAATTTTACCCAAAAACTCCTCAACAGCAACCCGACCTTCGCCAGCATTGATAGCCAGCATTCCTATACCTTCGGGCTCAAGAACGTCCCATGCCTTGTTCATGGAGGGAATCTCTTCGATACACGGAGGACACCAGGTTGCCCAAAAATTGACCACCCACAACTTCCCTGAGAGAGCTTCAGCATCCCATTCTTTGTTATCCATTCCCACCAGACTGAATTCGGCCACATCACGCTCTACCGGTGTCAGCGACTCTTGCGCAAACACTCCAGCTGGATTAACTAGAAATAATAAAAAAGTAACAAGAACTAAGTTCATTTTTGCGAATATCTTGCTGTAGTACGCAAATGGGTATTTCACCCGTTCTCCTAGGGCACTAGTACTGTTGATTTTCATTAGATTGTTCTCTATTTCACCAAATATGATAAACGAACGAAACCAAATTCGTCAGCCTTCTCACTGTGACCGTATAATGATGCGTGAGTGCAAAAAAAACAGTAAGCGATGATGATATGGCTCTCTTTCGAGCAGCTGTTGGCGTTGTTCGCTCAGTTAACAACGACCGAGTGGAGGACCGCAAGCGTTCTCCAGCGCCACAGGTCCAGAGAGCGGAGCAGGACGATCGCTCGGTCATGGACTCACTCCTGGAAGATCTGAGCGAATCTGATTTACTAGAAACTGGCGAGCATCTTTCCTATACCCAACCGGGTGTTCAGCGGTCTGTACTTCGTAAACTGAAAAGCGGCAAGTATTCCATTCAGTCGGAAATTGATTTACACGGCTTGACCGTTGATCAAGCTCGTCTGGAACTCTCCGATTTTCTAAAAGCTGCTCAGCAACGACGGCACCTCTGTATTCGGGTTATTCACGGTAAAGGACGCAAAAATTTGAATAAACCTCCGAGATTGAAACCCGCCGTTAATCAATGGTTACAGCGGAACAAGACGGTCCTTGCGTTTTGTTCTGCCAGAATCAACGACGGTGGAACAGGCGCTGTCTATGTACTACTCAAAAGGCCAACCGAGTGATCATTGTTGATCGGCTTTTAGAAGACAGGGCCGCAAGTAATAATCCTATCGTTGTCGGCATGGTTGGGGCGGGAGCAATGGCAGGTGGCGTTGCCCTACAGCTTCTCAAATATTGCCCCGGATTCCACCTTGCCGCAATTTGCAACCGGACAACCGAAAAAGCTGAGGCAGTTTACAGAAACTCGGGAGTTTCCGCGCTCTCGTATCCTGAAAATCAAACTGATGCAGATACTGCCATCGAGGCAGGAAAACACTGTGTTGTGAATGATCCCTCCCTTTTGTGCCAATGCCCGCACATCGATGTAATTCTTGAAGTTACCGGAGCCGTGGAATTCGGTGCAAACGTTGTTGTGGATGCAATAGAGCATAACAAGCATGTTGTTATGATGAACGCAGAATTAGACAGCACCGTCGGACCAATTTTGAAACGAATGGCAGACAGCAAAGGTGTAGTCATAACCAATGTTGATGGAGATCAACCAGGTGTTCTGATGAATCTTTATCGATTCGTCAAAGGCATAGGGGTTAAGCCTGTATTGTGTGGAAACATTAAGGGATTGCAGGATCCCTACCGCACTCCGACTACCCAAAAATCATTTGCGCAACGCTGGAAACAAAGCGCCCCAATGGTAACTTCATTTGCCGACGGAACTAAAATTTCGTTTGAGCAAGCCTTGGTGGCAAATGCAACAGGAATGCGAGTTGCAAAACGTGGCATGTTTGGTCCTGTTGTAGAAAATGCCGAACATATTGACAGTGCTTCCAACTGGTACCCCATTGATCTAACCAAGCTCGATACAGGAATCGTTGACTATGTCGTTGGTGCCAGCCCTGGACCTGGAGTCTTTATTTTGGGCACGCATGATGATCCTGTGCAGCAGCACTTTTTAGAACTCTATAAATTAGGCACAGGCCCTCTGTACAGTTTTTACACCCCCTACCACTTGTGTCATTTTGAAGTGCACAACACGATCGCCAGAGCCGTGTTGCTATCAGATGCAACCATTGCTCCAACGTTTGGACCCTGCGTTGATGTGGTGGCCACAGCAAAACGCTATTTACGCTCAGGCGAATACATTGACGGAATAGGTCACTACATGACTTACGGTCAGTGTGAAAATGCTGATACAGTTTTCCATGAACAGTTACTGCCCATCGGCCTCGCTGAAGGCTGCAAACTAAAACGTGATATTCAACAAGACGAAACCTTAAAGCTAGAAGATGTAATATTTCCTGAAGGAAGATTTGTAGATCAACTGCGAGAGTCACAGAACCAATTATTTTTCAAGATGGAAGAAACCTCGTGAAAGCGGTCATTTTAGCAGGTGGGCTGGGCACCAGAATTAGTGAAGAAACCGCGATACGGCCCAAACCCATGGTGGAGATAGGTGACATGCCTATCATTTGGCACATCATGAAAACGTATGAATCTTTTGGTGTTACAGATTTTATAGTCCTCTGCGGTTATAAAAGCCAAGTAATCAAAGATTTTTTTATTAATTATTCCCACCGTCGATCATCTATTGAAATCGATCTAGGGATTGGATCAATACAACACCTGACCCCTGCATCAGAAAAGTGGACAATAAAGTTAATCGATACTGGCGAGTCCACTATGACGGGGGGCAGATTGAAACGAGCCCGACAATATTTGAATGGTGAGACGTTTTTTCTCACCTACGGTGACGGAGTTTGTAATGTAGACCTCAATGCATTGCTTGCCACTCATCAAGCTGATGCATCGCTGGTAACCCTGACAGCAGTTCAACCGCCTGGCAGATTTGGCGCCTTAGTCCTGGGTGACACACAAACAAAAGTGACTCAGTTTCAGGAGAAACCTGAGGGAGATGGTGCCTGGATCAATGGAGGGTATTTTGTCGTAGAACCTGAAGCATTGGACTTCATCGAAGGTGATGATACTTCCTGGGAGCGGCAACCATTGACCAATATTGCCAAAGCTGGAAAACTAAGTGCTTACAAGCACCGTGGTTTCTGGCAACCCATGGACACATTGAGAGACAAAAACTATCTTGAATCACTCTGGCAGAGTGGCCAAGCACCTTGGAAGACTTGGTAACAAAATGGAATTTGAATCCACTCCAATTAGTGGCGCCTACATTGTTCGAATGAACAAAATAAAAGATGAGAGGGGGTTTTTCGCTCGACTTTTTTGCCAGGAGGAATTCAAAGCTCAAGGACTTGCCGATAGCGTTGTACAAGCAAACCTTTCTCACAATACTCACACGGGTACGGTCCGAGGCATGCACTATCAGACATCCCCTGCCCTAGAAACCAAATTGGTGCGTTGCATTAGGGGCTCGATACTAGACGTCATTGTCGATATACGTCCGCAGTCGGACACCTATAGAAAACATTACGCTGTAACACTAAACGAAAACAGCGACACTGCCTTATTTGTTCCAACACTGTGTGCCCACGGATTTCAAACTCTGGAGCCCAACACAGATGTTTTCTACATGGTGTCAGGAGCGTATCAACCTGACTCTGAACGAGGTCTGAGACACGACGATCCAGCACTAGGTATTAACTGGCCACGTCAAACAGATCATATCTCGAGCAAAGACCAGCAATGGCCGCTTCTGACGGATTAGGATACGACATTGATTGACACTGAGTTCTGGAAGGGAAAATCTGTTCTTGTCACAGGACATACTGGCTTCAAAGGTAGCTGGCTGTCACTGTGGCTATCCCATTTAGGTGCAAACGTACATGGCTACGCTCTGCAAGCAGAGGACCAGCCTAACCTGTATCAACTGGCGTCTGTTGGCAGCGTAGTTGACTCCACTATTGGCGACATCAGAAACGCGGATACTCTGAACACGGTTGTTGGCACATGCAAACCAGACATAATTTTTCATTTGGCTGCGCAACCCTTAGTTCGAGCGTCGTTTCAGGACCCAGTGACAACTATCGAAACAAACGTCATGGGAACCGTCAACATTCTCGAAGCAGCAAGAGAATCTGGATCAACTAAAGCAGTCGTAGTTATTACCACTGACAAATGCTACGAAAACAAAGAATGGAATTGGGGATATCGTGAAAATGAAGCCCTTGGTGGCCACGATCCCTACAGCGCAAGTAAAGCCTGCGCAGAGCTCATTTCGCAGTCATGGCGATTATCCTTTATGGGAAAATCTGGAAACGATTCACATGCCTGCGCTGTTGCAACCGCACGGGCTGGCAATGTTATTGGAGGCGGAGATTGGTCTGCTGATAGATTGATACCTACTATCCTGAATTCCATAAGTGCTGCAGAGGACATCGTACTCAGACACCCCAATGCCATCAGGCCCTGGCAACATGTACTCGAGCCACTGGCAGGCTACCTAATGCTTGCAGAAAAATTGTTTAATGAAGGTTCACCTTGGGACGAGGCGTGGAACTTTGGCCCAATGGATTCAGACGTGAAACCCGTAAGCTGGGTCACCGACACACTTATCCAGTATTTCGAATCGTCAGTGCATTGGACGCAGGAACCTAATGTGCTTCTTCATGAAGCTTCACAGTTAAAACTGGACTGCTCCAAAGCGCGAGAGGTATTAGGCTGGACTCCTGTCTGGAATTTGTCCTTTTGCCTGGAAGAAATATTCCGCTGGCACCAGGCCCATCAGCAAGGGGCGAATATGCACGACGAATGCATTAGCACCATAGAGCGATACAACAGTGTCATTACGTAAAAACCTACTCGTTAAGTGGATCTAAGCCTCTTTAGAGTTGACCATAACCGACCCTTATTAAATTCAAATTACCAAGCCAGTTTCTTGAAAACTTTAATCAGTGAATCACCATTAAATGATTTAGATCGGTCGCTGAAACTAGAAGCCAACAAATCGTTTTATCCAAGAGACTGCTCGTCCAATCAATCGTTTGAACAAACCTTTAGGCTTTTCGATGGCTGGTGATAAAACACTTTCCACTGGCTCAAAATTACCAGAATACTCACGAACCAAAACTGAACTTTGATCAGAAACTAAATCAATTTCAGTACTGTCTCGATCCGGCGTAATAGAGCTTTCAACTTCAACTGATTCAATTTCCACAGACAGATCAGTCTGGCTAAATCCTATCGTAGGATCGTCAATAACTGTTGGCTCTTCAACTACAGAGCTTTCAACATCAACCGACTCAATTTCCACTGACGGTGCTATCTGGCTAAATCCTAACGGGATATCATCAATAACTGTTGGCTCTTCGAATTCAGATATCTCTCCAATCTCAACGACATAAGCTTGAGATCCTTTCTGATCTTCGGGTTTATCAGCACCACTAAACCCTTCGAATTCAGGTTCGTGTGAAGATTCTTCCAGATCATCCAAATCTGAAATTTCAGCAGATATTTCAGTGTTAAACGTAAAGTCTGCATCGCTAAACAGCGGTTCAAGTTCACTTGCAGAAGCTTCAAAGAACACTGATGGTATTGAATTGAGCGTCGGTTCAGCTTCTATTACTTCTACAGAATCTAACGATCCCAACATGCCAACGGACTCCTCTGGTTCTTGGATTGACTCCATTCCTTCAAATCGTTGCGTTTCCACATCAGTCCTAGGATCAGTATTCATTGAATCCACTGACCCAGAATCCAACTCAATATCAACTGCAGTGGTATCTATAGCCTCTCGACTAAAATCAAACTGAGAGTCGGAGTCCAATTCGCCAGACCAAGCTGGTTTCTCAATACCATCAAGAGTAGGTCTTTCGCCACGCACGCCAACCTCTTCAGCCTCTTCAATGCCAACCGATAGATCATGCTGAGCCGGAGCAGGGTCAGCCCATCTACTTGTACCTTGATATTTATCCACGATCCTTCGCGATGCGCCCCACTCCCTCGCTATTCAAGGCTCAGAATTTTTTCCCTCTGGCAATGGCTGCTCCACATCAGACTCGGTTTCTGGATCTAGCACTTCAACTTCAGATTCAACAGAACCCGTTGCACCAAACAATTGCGTTGTAAGCACTGTGCTTTTCGCAACAGAAGACTCAGACAAAACCAATTGCAGATCAGCGTTTGCGTCTTCAGTAGAAGGTTCGCCATCAAGAGAAATTTCTGATTCCTGTGCTAGCGTTTCTTGCAAAGCAAGCTCATTCCTGTCTTCAAGTTCCAGCCGATGCTCTTCTGCAAATTCGTCAATGACTCGTCGTAACTCAACTTGAGCATCGCTTTCCTCAAGAACAGCATCTGCTGTCATCGAATCATCAGCATCACTGTCACTGTCACTGTCACTGTCACTGTCTTCACTAGGTTCTGTTTCATTTCTGGGAACAGGCCACTCTTCGATAATTAATTCGTGAGCAGAAATAATCTCTGACTCCACAGCAAAAGACTGACCCGTATTTGCACCTTGAGTTGAACCCACGTCGGCACTTTCTTCATCCTCTGCATTGGCAATATCAGGGGACTCAAGGTCGTCCGCATTTCCTTCTTCGGCACTCAGACGAGTCGTTTCTTGGCCTCCCATACCGCCCAACAGTGTATCCGCAGATAGAGACGTATCCGCCTGGATGGCACGATCGGCTGAATCCTCAGTTATTTCTGGCGATTCAAGATCAATCTCAATATCCCCTTCAGTGTCACCAGCATCATCTTTATCAATGGATAATTCACTGGTGTCAGGAAGAATTCCTGCCAAAGCCAAAAGCTCCGCATTAGAAGAAGCGGAACCTTCCGCTTCAGTCTCTTCTACTTCAGTCTCTTCTACTTCAGTATCTTCAACTTCTGTCTCTTCAGCTTCTGTCTCTTCAGCTTCTGTCTCTTCAGCTTCTGAATCGTTGGCTGCTATTGTTTCAGCAATGCCATCCACCAGCGCTGCTTCAGCGGTGAGGACTGCATCAATTTGATCAAGTTCCTGAGCTTCAGCTAACGTTGGTAATTCATCAAGGCGCTTAAGGTTGAAGTAGTCTAGAAATTGTCGCGTCGTCCCCCAAAGTGCTGGTTTACCTGGAACATCCTTGTAGCCGATTTCTTTGACCCAGTCACGCTCTTGCAAAGTCTTAATGATGTTTGAGCTAACTGCAACTCCGCGCACTTCTTCAATTTCACCACGCGTGATAGGTTGCCGATAAGCAATCAATACCAACGTCTCTAATAGTGCTCTGGAATACCGTGGTGATTTCTCCTGAAACAAACGGGCAACCCAATGTTCCATTGATGATCGGGACTGCAATCGCCATCCAGATGCAACCTCCACCAACTCTATACCACGGCCTTCATATTCGGCTTCAAGTCCAGCGAGTGCTGCTTTGATTTCGTTGCGATCTGGGCGATCAATATCCGATTCAAATAAATTCTCCAGCTGACCAATGTTCATGGCCTTTCCCGCTACCAGCAGGCATGCTTCGAGAATATTCCTGATTTGTTGAGCGTCCATCTAAATTACTCGGGCAGTTCAATATGCTCAGAGGAGTCATTGACAGGATCAACAGACTCACTTCGAGGTTTCAGATAAATGGGTGCAAACGGTTCGGCTTGGACAATGTCGATAGTGGCGTCCTTGCAGAGTTCCAGAATCGCTAAAAAAGTTACGACCAAACCCATCCGTCCTTCTTCAGGATTAAACAATGTGGAAAATTCACAAAATTCACCAATCTTCAAAGCCAATAATACGTGCGACATTCTTGCTCGCACCGACAGCGTTTCTCTAGAGATGTTGTGATGGCCACTGAGGTGGGCGCGCTCGGCAACATCTCGCAGAGCCAACATTAATTCTTTCATAGTGATATCAGGCGGAGCCACATCACGTTCAATGGCTGGCTGTACAATTTTGAGAACCTGATGCTCTCGCTCCAACCGCGGCAACTCTTCCAGCGATATCGCACTTTTTTTGATTCTTCCATACTCTTGCAGACGCCGGATCAACTCAGCGC
>JBLIIE010000128.1:0-15099 GCA_047634635.1 Granulosicoccus sp.
TAGTGACGAAGAGCGTTACGAGCAGCGGCAGAAAATTGCGGTGCCTAGACTGGCCAAGTTAAAACGATGGCTCGATGAGAAACAACCCAAGGTCGCACCCGACACGCTGACACGTAAGGCGATTAATTACTTAATCAACCAGTGGGATCACCTAGTGCTCTACTGCGAATATGGACAACTTCGGATCAGTAATATACTGGCAGAGAATGCAGTAAGACCCTTTGCGGTTGGTCGCTGTGCCTGGTTATTTAGTGATAGCTCTGAAGATGCGGAAGCAAGCGCTGCGATGTTCTCATTAATCGAATCAGCAAAGCCAAATGGTGTTGAGCCTTATGCTTACCTGCAATACGTTATTGGCCATATCGCCGCTGCGGACACGGATGAGGTACTGGATGCGCTCATGCCATGGAATATGAAATAGGATTAGGTAGAAAAGTGGGATACCCTGAGACGTTGGCGCTTATACTAAAACGGTTTCAGGTTCATCGTCACCAACCAACGTCCACTTGTTGGCATCGCAGGAAAGGCTAAACAGAACGCAGTTATGTTCGGCTAGCGCAGCCGGTGTAACTGGTAGACCATGGCGGTCGATATAGTTAGGAGAGGCGCAAAAAGCCTGACACAGGTGCACCAGTTTGCAAGCGATTAATGCTGAAGCTGGCAAACTTCCAGATCCAGATCGGATGGCCACGTCTAACTCCGCTGCGGCGAGATCAACTGGACGGTCGTCCATGACAGCTCAATCTGCAAGTTTGGGTAGAGCTTCAATAGTCTGGTATTAACGGCGCTACATGCAGGCGACCGAACTGATCCTCAGTATCCCCTGGGGTTCTCCCTGTAACTCTGTCACTGCGTCCTCGGCTTGACCGGCAGCGGCCAATGCTTGGGTTGCATGCTCAAAATAACGCTCACCGGTTTCTGTCAGGTTGAGCTTGCGAGTCGTGCGATGAAACAAACGAACGTTGAGGTGTGCCACAACTTGATTGATGCGCTTGCTCACTGCGGATTTCGAGACCCCCAGCGTGCGTGCTGCCGCGGAAAAACCGCCGTACGTAACGACTGCCACAAACACTGGAATCGCGCTGAATCCTTCAATCATAATTCATGAATGTTTACTAAAACTCCACAGTTATTTTCGGTACAAGAGAATTAACAGTCAAGTGGAAACAAACTAGAATGGTTCCAACATACCAGCCAGTTCAAATGGCCAGCGGGGAAATCAATCCCAAGGAGATTGACTATGGGACGGAGACAATTGAGAAAGCCTGAGCAGGTGCCGATATCTAACGCAAGGCGAGATGTGCGTCGCGCGCATCGCGGCATGCTGCTCTGGGCGCTGATCGTGGGGATGTCGTTCCCAGCCGTGGGCATGATGAGCGAAGGAATGCCGCCACTATTACTAACAGCGATCCGTTTCGCTATTGCTGCTCTGGCAGTTTGGCCGTTGGTTTGGCGCACACCTGATCGCTGCCCTAATCTACGTGGCCTAGCGTTGTATGCGGTCATGGGGCTCAGTCTCGCTGGGTTTTTCGGCACTATGTTCTGGGCGGCGCATCGCACCAGCGCGCTGTCGATGGCCTCACTGTATGTCAGCGTCCCGCTGCTGGCCTATTACCTGGGCCGACTCTTTGGCGTCGAGCAGCGTGCCGTTCAGTTATTGGGAATACTAATATTAGGCGCGGTCGGTGCTCTGGGATTGGCCATTGCGCAGACCGGTGGACAGCTTGGTGAGCTGCAGTTCGGAAAAGCAGAGGCAGCCTTCTTTGTCGGTTGCATAGCCTCTGCGCTGTATCCGGTGTTAAGCAAGTTCGGCTTGAAACAAGAGTGGTTGTCGCAACGGGCAGAAGTGCGCACGTTCTGGAGCCTGCTCACTGGCAGCGTGATTGTTGGCCTGCTTGGATTGATCTTGGAAATGCCACAGCAGCTAGCAGCCATGACCCTAGTGGATGCGTCAGTGCTTATCTATCTGGGTGTGTTTTCCAGCGGCATGACTTTTTGGTTAACACAACGAGCCACTGCGGTGCTAACGCCGGCTGCGGTAACGGCTTACAGCTATCTAGTGCCCTTCGCCTCAATGCTGTTGCTACTCATTGGCCAGCCGCAGCACCTAGGTTGGCACTGGCTGCCCGGTAGCTTGCTGGTCGTGCTTGCCATCGTACTGTTGCTTATGCGGGATGCCACCAACCGTTGTCCAAACCAACAACCCAATCGTTGATGGGCGGGCTCGCCCAAACTGATGTGCCACTATTAATTGTCGGTGGTGCTGCGCGCTAACGGTTCCTGGCACGGGCGGTAAGACAGTCCTAGAAGACGCAAACTTTATCCCGGTTTCTGCGCGACATATCGGGAAGGCGAGCGCTGACCAATTAAGAGCTTGCCTTTTAGAAGTGCGGGTGGATTGGTCCTATATCAGCTCCGCTGTACAGTTTGCGCTGGGTGAACTAACTTGCAACGATAGGCTGGGTGCTGACGAACTGCTGCTTGACTCCGAGGCCAACTTGACGATCTCTATTCAGGATCTTGCGGTGGTGCTCCTGGATGTGACTTCTTGCTGACGCAGATCATCAACACAACGCTCTACTAACGACCCTATATAGACATAGCCGGAAAGTAGAGCTGCTCCGTCTGACCATCACACAACTTTGCAATAGCGTATTTACCGCTTCCACTCATTCTTCATGTCCCCTAATGGGCAAATGTTGTCTGAACTCAGTGCTTTGATCAGTGCTGGTCAAGCTAAGCCGGTTATAGATAGCGTATTCCCACTAGAACAGGTTGCTGCGGCCTACGTTCGAATGGCGACTGCGCATGCCGTGGACAAGACTGTATTAGACGTTAAGTAATTAGGCAGTAAGTGAGATTTTCAATAATTTTAACGTTCCTAAAAATAGTCGCGAGTAGTCAGTTTGAACCGGATTGAGCAAATTGGCTACTTTTGAATTTCAGATTGGTTAACTGTTACGATGAATGAAGATAGTTGGGCCTTTGACAAAGAGCCTGTAGATATAAATTGATACAGTTACAACACCTGCGCTTTAGATGATGCTAATTCTATTGGGAAAGCTGAGGTCACACTAGGTGACTCCAGTAGCTCTAAGTGTTCTCTTGGGCGCGAGTTTCTTTTAACGCTTTAGACAGCAGTCTGACACGCCGAGGCTGAAAACTTTCATCGGTTAAACTTAACGAGATTATTCGATCCAACCTGAATACCCAGGTGCCTTTTCGCAAGCAGCAATAGCTAATGAGCACTAATGATTCGTCAAGAAATACAATAGATAGAGGGTGTATTCGCCTGCTTGAAATTAGTCCCTTCACATCCTTGTACTCCATATCAAGCGCAAGCTCTTACCAGGCAGCCTTTCTGATAAGGGCAGGGAGTAGGCAAGCTCTCATATGGAGGAATGTACTCCCGCGCCCACCTGGATATCAGCGCTATAGAAACCTTACTTGGCGATCAGTGGTTTCTGTTTGGTGAGGTGCCAACCGCTGCTGATGTGTCTGTGGGGTGCACGCTTGCATCAATATCGACAAACCTTGAGCGAACCAGGCTTAGTGCCGGGGTTTTGGACGGCGAAAGACTCATGCAGTACATCATCGACGTGCGATGCTCGGTATACCCAGCTGTTACGTCAGTGGAACCTCATTTAGCGGCAGCGTTATAACCATTGTGTCAAAGTCGGCTTGAAGCGGTTAAAAGGGTTAAATAAGTGCGCAACATTCGATGTGGAATTTCCAGATTCGCGTTGAAAACTGTTTCACTCGAAAAGCGTGGACTATGCTCCCCCTATGCACATGGGCTGGGAATCTAATATAAATTTGAACTCCACTCAATCGAAATGCACGTGATGCTGTTTGCACTCACAAAAGAGCGATATCCGGAATAGGTTTGAATGAAATCAGCGAGGTGCTCAGCATGGACGAGATAAAGCTATCAGCGCATACCGGGAAAAATATCCAGGAACGGTTAGAGCGCCGTACTGAAACCGCTTTTGCAAAGGGAGAGCGCCTAGGTTTGATGCTCGCTGCTAAAGTGCGAACGATTGCACTCCTGGTCATCCTTTGTTGGCAGATGCTCGATAACCCGAACAATAGCCTAGCCTATGTGTATAACCTTCTGGAAATTGCGTCTTTTGGTCTACTCGGCGCATTGCAATATTTCTGTGCGAAGCAGCGTATTGGGATGCCGGTGCTTAAGTATGTATTCGCGCTAGTTGATTGCGCATTGATGGCCTTTTTGCTGAGTTATACAAGTCCCTTCCAAGAGTCCACATTGCCCGCAGCTGTTGCGATGGAGGGAGGTCGAGCCAGCTTTTTCTATATATTCTTGATGCAGTCTGCTTTCAGCCTGCGGCCACAGCTTGTACTCTGGTGTGGTCTGTGTATTGTAGCTGCTCGGACAGCAATGTTACTCTGGTTCGTTAGTCAGCCAGATGTCTCCACCAATATCGATTTGCCTCAGCAGAGCATAGAGGCTTTCCTGGCAGCCCGTCCTGACCCCAACTTCATTTTTCTTGGCTTCTGGACGAGTGAGGTTATGGTGACGATGATTCTTGCTGCTGGATTTGCTGTTGTGGTCAATAGATCTCGCCGATTGGTAGAGAGTCGTTTACTAGCAGAGCGAACGAGAGCCAGTCTCGCTCGTTACTTTTCACCTAACGTCGTCGATCACCTCAGTGGTCCTAAACAGTTGATTGGTGTGGTACGTGAGCAAGAAGTGGCTGTCTTGTTCGCCGATATAATGGGCTTCACGAAAATGTGTGAAAACTCGTCTCCAGACACGGTAGTTGCGTTGCTGCGTGACTACCATAATCGTCTTGGCCAAGCTGTATTTGATAACAATGGAACTTTGGACAAGTACATCGGAGACGGCCTTATGGCAACCTTCGGTACACCGGAGCCAAGTCCCTACGATGCACGAAACTCTTTGCAGTGCGCTCTGGATATGATCACAGCACTCACTCAGTGGAACGCCGAGCGGACGGCAGTGGGTGAGGCACCGGTGCGCGTCGGTATTGGTCTCCATTACGGGTCAGTAATTGCAGGTGATATTGGTAATGAACGCCGCCTGGAGTACAGTGTAATTGGAGATACTGTGAACATTGCCAGTCGTCTCGAGCAACTCACGCGCAGCTTGGATACCCCCCTTATCGTTAGTGACAGCCTAATAAAAACGATGACATTAGATGGCAATGAAGACAATGATATTTTGGTAGATAACTTGTCAGAAAAGGGCGTGATAAAAATCCGGGGAAGAGAATCGGGTGTGGCTGTGTGGACCTACTCAGTTTAGTTCTGTGCAGTTGTGTGGAGCTCCGGTCATGAACATTGAAGTAAATACTTGACGGTAGGTAGGAAGTGGAGAGCCCCAACCTTGTCGAATCGTTGTCTCCATTGCTAACGTCATGGAGCCTGATCTGGTGACCCACGGTGCATTGAACCTCGTGAGTAAGTGTGAGTTGCTTGGCTGCACTGATCCATAAAGTTGTCTAATGGCCAGGAATCTGGTTCGATGACTCGACGTGCGGAATCATATGAAGCATTAACTTTTTTGCGTGCCGGAATATTCTGGAGGCGCTCACTGCATATTGATGGGTATAATGCACTATACAACATGCGGTAAATTCACTCTTGTTCAACAGTCGCGAAGATACGATTTGCATATTGCTAGCAGGGGGGCAGGGCTCGAGATTGCACCCGTTGACAGCTGATCGCTCGAAACCTAGTGTGCCGTTCGGTGGTAAATACCGAATTGTAGATTTCACGCTCAGCAACTGTTTGCATTCCGGTTTGCGTCGGGTTCTAGTGCTTACCCAGTACAAGTCTCACTCACTGCAGAAGCACCTTCGCGATGGTTGGTCTATTTTCAGTCCGGAGATGGGGGAGTACATTACTGCCATACCACCTCAGATGCGAACTGGACAATCGTGGTACGGCGGTACCGCTGATGCAATCTTCCAAAATATATTTCTGCTGGAACGCAGCGGCGCAAAACGTGTATTAATACTCTCAGGTGATCATATATACCGTATGGATTATGCTGCTTTTCTGCGCCGTCACGATGAACAGGAAGCTGACCTATCGGTTGCATGTATGCAAGTGCCCTTAAATGATGCAAGCAGTTTTGGCATTATGAGTGTTGATGAAAATGATCGTGTTGTCGAGTTTACTGAAAAGCCAGCGCAACCCACGCCGTTACCGAACAACGATAATCATGCGCTGGCGTCTATGGGGATCTATGTATTTGATATAGACGTACTGCGTTCAGCACTGGAAGACGATCATGCTGACCCAAATTCTAGCCATGACTTTGGAACAGATATGTTGCCCGATTTGATCCGTACTCACCGTGTATTTGGTTATCAATTTGGAGGCAGCGAAGGGCGTGTTTCTCCGGATCGTTACTGGCGTGATGTGGGTACATTGGATTCCTACTATGACGCCAACATGGATTTATTGTCGACCACCCCTCCGCTTGACCTGTATCAGACATCGTGGCCTATTCGGACCTATCAAGGACAGCATCCTCCAGCACGTGTCGTGAATGGGAATTATGGGACCAAAGGAAATATCGATAATTCAATGCTTGGTAGTGGTTCTGTTGTTTCCGGCGGTACAGTAGTCAACTCTATATTGTCTGCGCGAGTCCGCATCGACGATGGTGCACAGGTGGAGTCCTCCATATTGTTTGACAATGTGCATGTGGGACATGGTGCAAAACTCCGGCGATGTATTGTTGATAAAGATGTACAGATTCCTGCAGGCGTGCAGATCGGATTCGATCATGAGGCTGATAAGGCCAAGTACGATATCTCACCGAACGGAATTGTAGTCGTTGCCAAAGAAGAGTAGAGGAGGCGCATGCTTTCCCTCAATCTCAACACCAATCTAGAGAGCAGGTTCAAAGGCAAAAAGTCACATGAGCCTGATCTACTATTGCATTACACTGCATTGTGACTCTATTCAGAATTACCAATTCTTTTTTCGATCTATTAGTATGAAAATACGATGTCTCTGTGTTTTGGCGATTTTCAAGCTGATGGTGACACCGATGCAACACGAGCTCTACGCAACTAGACATTGGCGAAAAATACACAAATCAGACAGGTACTGAGACTAGCACTCTGTAGGTGGTGGTGGCGCCGTTGTTGATACCGCTGTGTCTGCAAAGTACGAAGGTACTTACCTGGAGGCTTGCACTGAAGACGCGCCTAGTTTTGAAGTCATAACAACAACCATTGTAGGAACAACTCAAACTGTTAGAACTTTAGAGTTTACGGATGCAGCTTGTACGGTACCGGCTTCTCCAGACGAGGAAGTGGTTGTTGAGTCGCTCGTGTATCCTGGAGGCACAGTTCAAGCTCCGTTAAGGTATGCTGATTTTGTCGATCTCACAAGTGATAGTGTGACTCTTGATGGTCAACCACTCTCTGCCCAGCAGATTCAAGAGGCGACACAAGATGGCTTCTTTAATTCTGAATCTGATCTATTTCTGTTTGACGGTGGTAGTGTATTTAGAGGCGAAAATTCAGACCTTTTAGATGGTGAGTTTGCAGCGAATAGACTGACTACTCTGGAAGCAGATGCTATGGTTCGTCAGTAGTCCGACACGTCGCTTGCAATGGTTTTAATATCGTTGCAAGCGAGCTTGACTACAGGCATCGGTCTTTGAAAATGGTCTTACCAGTAAACTTGGTATTCAGTTCGATTTACCCACAGTAAAGCCGCGGGCGATATGATGCCGCACAAACCAGATCATAATTAACCCGGGTAGCAAAGACACCATTGTCAGCGCCATGATTAGTCCAAAATCTGTGCTGAAACCGAACAAGGCGTTGATAGCCATGCTAATGGGCTTGCCATTTGTGATGGTCAACACTCTGGCAAAAACCACTTCTACCCACGAGAACATAAAACAGAAAAAAGCGGCTACACCTATGCCTGGCATCATCATGGGGATCAGTATCTTGTAAAAGAAGCGTGGCATTGAGTAGCCATCTATATAGGCGGTTTCATCGACTTCTTTGGGAATAGCCGATAGGAAGCTTTCCAAAATCCAAATTGTGATGGGTATATTGAAAAGACAATGTGCCAGCGCAATTCCTGAGGCCCGATTGATTAGGTCGAACGATGAAAATAGTTGGAATATTGGCATGGACAACACGACAGGGGGTGTAATGCGAAAAACTAAAATTGCCAGAAAAAGATGCTTATCGCCGATAAAGGAATAACGAGAAAACGCATACGCTGAAAGAAATGCTACTGGTAGGGTAATACCAATACTGATTAATACATAGCTAATGGAATTAAACAGAGAAGCTCGAAGTTCCGGTCGTTCAAAAATCTGTAAATAGTTGACGAGAGTAAATTGGCCTGCGGCAATGTCTGGCCTGTCGATTGTCGATTGAAAACTCAACGTGACGACGGGATGGAAAGGCAGGAAAATAAATAAGGCAAATATCAATAGAGCTAAGTATTTCAGTGCTGTATTGCGCAGCCCTGACGCGTTGTGTAAACGTGGAGTGCGATACTCTGGCTGAACAGCTGAAAAATATTTACTCATTGTGACCGTTCTCGTGAGTTTAATGCCGTGTTAAAAGCCCAGGCGACTGTGAGAATCAGTAGAAAGTATATGACCGAACGAGCAGCGGACGGGCCGTAGTTGAATGCTGCTATATCCTGTCCCAAGTCGATAGCAAGAAACATCGTCGACTCCCTTGGCCCTCCGGCATTGATACGAAAAGCTTCTGTGTAAATCATGAAGCTGTCGATAAAGCGAAGCAGGAATATCATTAGCATGACTTTTTGCATACTTGGCAGTTGTATATATCTGAATACTTGCCACATGCCTGCAGAGTCAATGGCCGCGGCGCGGTAGTAGGCATCAGGAATAGTGCTAAGACTTGAATAGCATAAGATCACAACAAGGCTCGTCCAATGCCAGGTGTCCATGATGACAATAACTATCCATGTATGTAGTGCGTTGAATTTCCAATCCAGTGTAAAACCAACTGTGCTCTGAAGGAATGTTGCTATTAGGCCTACCTCCTTGTTTAACAGGCTAAGCCACATGACTGGAATCATGTTCCATGGAACTAATAAAGGCAGAGCCAGGACCACCAGACACACTGAAACCATAAACCCTTTGCGGGGTAGAGCCAGTGCTATTGCTATGCCCAACGGCACCTGAATTGACAATACTACTGCAGAGAAAGTAAGGCTTCTTAGTAAGCTGTTATGAAATCGTTCTGAACGAATAATTTCTGAGTACCATTCAAAGCCTACCCAGTATTTATCGGGTAAGGTAAAAATGTCGTGTAGCGAATAGTTAACGACGGTGAGTATCGGAATGACGCCAACAAAAACTAATAGGGCGATTGCGGGTAAAACCAACCACCATGCACGGTTATCAAGTGTTTTCATAGTGTTCTGCAGAACCGCCAAAGCTATGACTGAACAGAATTTTCATTCTCAAAATAATCTGCGTATAAACGTCTATTTCGCAGCCTTTGAGAGCACATGTTCTCGATAGAAAATATACAGTCCACTGCTGATAATAAGCGTTGCCCCGATAAGGGTCCACTGGTCGGGAAGAGCGTTGAAGACAAGGTAGCCCAATAAGGTTGCCCATAGCAGGGATGAGTAACTAAAAGGCACCACTAATGATGCAGGTGCATTGCGAAAAGCGCGAATCAGGCAAAAATGACTGACACAGCCTAGCAAACCAACGCATGCCATCAATAGCCAATCAAAAGCCTGAGGAGGCTTCCACACTATGGGCGCCCATAAGCTCATGGCAATCGCACCCACTACCCCTGAATACAACAAAGTGGTTGTGGCACTATCCACCGCGCGAACCTTCCGTGTCATCAATTGATACAAAGCGTTGCTTAGGGCGGCACCAATGATCAACAAATGCCCTAGTTCTGGCAGCCAGCTGATTGCGCCAGGTACAACCGTTTCAGTACCGAATGTCAAATCACTATTGGTTCTGGGATGAATAATAACAACCGCTCCCAAAAAACCGATAAGAACGCCAATTAGTCGTCTCAGCCCCACTTTTTCGCCAAGCAAGGGAATTGCTAATAGAGTGACAAATATGGGGGATAGAAACATAATGACGGTGGCTGTCGACAACGCAGTAGTGCGCAAACCGTTAAAGAACAACGCAGTGGTTGTTACCAGCAAGGCAGAACGGAGTAGCTGCAGCTTGTAGTTACCACTGATAAACGTAGTGAGTAACGTTTTGTGCACAAACACGCTTATCCACACCATGTGAAAAAAGAACCGTGCCCAAACAATCTGAAGAGGGGAAAACTCCTGAATCAAATACTTTACTACCGTATCCATGCTCACAAACAGAGCCATCGTCAATAACATCCAGCCGATGCCAGCAATGTGGTTTTCTTCGCTTGCAGTCTGCATTGGTCGGATTTCTAGATGCCCGGTACGCCTAACGGGCCGATAAAGTGGCTTTGCGGCATTTATTAGGACTTTTATGGGTGTGAAACTTCAAGTATTGCGATAATACTCCAATTCAAAATTCCACTGTTCATGAGATGATCGACCACTAGCCTTCAAGTTGAGTATTTGATGGAGCCATCAGTTCCTCGAATTGGCAATGCGCTACTTCCGCCCAGAAAAGGGTTCGTATCCACCTCGTATGCTCGTGCGCTCTTGCGGGCGGTAGATGATCATGGCCATGATGCAAAGGCATTTGCGGCTGAGGAAGGCTTGGATCTTGAATTTCTCGAGACTGAGAAAGAACTCTCAGCCTCTGTGTTTGGAAAATTGTGCCAACGCGCCATCTGGCTGTTAAACGATGAGTCACTGGGGATGGTCACTGGTGGCAAAGTGGCGAATGGCACATTTCGAATGATGTGTCTGTGTATCATTCATCGCCCCACTCTGGAGGCTATTGTTGAACGAGCTGGTGAGTTTTTAGACGTCTGCAATGGGGCGGTGGTTAAACCCACGATTGTTAGTAATGCTCGCAGTATCAAGATATCAATTGCCACAGTTCGCAATGAAACAGACAGGAGCATCGAAGACATTTTGCAAGATGCAAATCCCGTTCAGGTACGCACAACGCTGTACTTATGGTACAGCCTGCTTATTTGGTTTGCCGGGCGTCCGCTGTCGTTAATGGGTGTGCAGTTTTCGTTTCCAGAGCCTGCCAACGGATTGTTATGGAATCAGCTGTTTCGTTGTCCGGTTGTTTTCGGTTGCCCGTCATCCTCGCTTGAATTTGAACGCGAGACTTTGCATCACCCCAATGTGCAAACCGAAAAATCTTTAGCGATCTTTTTAAAATCTGCGCCTTACCGTTTGATCGTCCCATCCTATGATCAAGAGCAAATCAGTGATCGCGTGCTGGCCTTGTTTGGCGACGACCTGTCACAGCGACTGCCTAGTGCGGTACAGGTGGCTGGACAACTGGGAGTTTCAATTAGTACATTGCGTCGACAGTTGCTCGAAGAAGGGACGTCATTCCAGAGACTGAAGGATGAATGTAAGCGTGCGACAGCTGTGCGTTATCTGGCTTCAACGGAGTTGACGTTTGCCGAGGTATCTCAGTTACTGGGGTTTGATGAAATTAGCGCGTTCTATAGAGCGTTTCGACGATGGACGGGTGTTACTCCTTCGCAATATCGGGATAGTTTGTAAATTCACACACAGCGATCGATGATTGACTCAGATTCTTCCGCTAGAGGCTTATCCGTTTGCATGAATGTTTTTTGTTGTCTTCATTCTGGTTACTACCTTCACTATGCTAAACCTTTTCATTGCAGTAATCGTGATTGCAACTCAGTAAGAACGCGACATTGAAAATGCGATTTTGGTAGAAAACCAGCATGCTAAAACACGCGTTGAAATTCAATCACTTGCGAATGAAGTTACGGCGATCAAGAGATTGCTCGAATCGAAGCTTTGAAGGGTGTTGGAGAGTTGAAAATGTTTTTGTCATCACAGGCGAGTATCAATAATAGGAGTCTTACGGTTTTGCATTAAATATCGTGGACAATTAAGCTACGAGTTCAGGTATGTATCTCTCTTGTAAATAATTGATATTAATAACTAAAATACTAAAATGAATTGAAATGAACGAATTTGTCAATAGATACGCTGATAATCGCCATTGAGAAACCAACCTGTTGGGCCGACACTGTGTATTGAATCCTTATTTTCGGTTTTAGTCATGCCCACATATAACCCACCACTCAAAGACATGCGTTTCGTACTTCGCGAGGTGCTAAATTTTGATCAGCATTACGCAACATTGCCGGGAGCGTCTGAGGCCACTCCAGATACGGTCGATGCCATTCTCGAAGAAGGCGCGAAATTCGCTCGGGATGTCTTGAGTCCATTAAACTCAATTGGCGATTCGGAAGGTTGCACCTGGTCAGATGGCACTGTAACCACACCAACTGGTTTTCGAGCGGCCTACCAACAATATGTCGATGCCGGCTGGCCCTCTATGGTTCAGAGTGAGGAACTGGGTGGTCAAGGCTTGCCAGAATCACTGGGTACTATTCTGTCCGAAATGAATGGCACGGCAAATTGGTCTTGGGCTATGTACCCCGGTTTATCGCATGGAGCCATGAATACGCTGGCCGCTCACGGTACCGAAGAGCAGCAACAGGCCTACCTGACTAAGCTGGTGTCGGGCGAGTGGACTGGCACCATGTGCCTTACCGAATCGCACTGCGGCACAGACTTGGGGTTGTTAAGGACACGAGCTGAGCCCAACGATGACGGTAGTTTTGCTATTACAGGTCAAAAGATATTTATCTCGGCCGGTGAGCACGATATGGCTGATAACATCGTTCATATTGTGCTCGCTCGATTACCTGGTGCACCTGCAGGCACGCGTGGAATTTCATTATTCATCGTGCCTAAATTCAGCCTTGATGCAGACGGCAATGTAGGAGAGCGTAACCCGGTTAAATGTGGGTCCATTGAGCATAAGATGGGAATCCACGGTAATGCCACTTGCGTCTTGAATTTTGACGCTGCGAAAGGTTTTCTGATCGGTCAACCTAATCGTGGGCTGAACTGCATGTTTACGTTCATGAATACGGCTCGTATTGGTACTGCAACACAAGGCCTAGCGCATGCTGAGCTGGCGTTTCAAGGCTCACTGGCCTATGCGCGAGACCGCTTGCAGATGCGTTCACTGTCGGGTGCGGCCTTTCCTGATAAAGCAGCTGACCCCATTATCGTTCATCCCGATGTCCGGCGTATGTTGCTAACACAGAAAGCTCTAGCTGAAGGTGGGCGTATGTTCCTCTATCGTTGTGCGCAGTTGGTTGATATTGCTCATCAAGGTGCAACGGATGAAGATCGCGCGGCAGCTGAGCAAGAACTGGCACTTCTGACACCCATAGCTAAAGCCTTTATGACAGAAACCGGGTTTGAAGCCGCTAATCTTGGACTGCAGTGTTTCGGTGGCCATGGGTACATCAATGAGTGGGGCATGGAACAAAATGTCAGAGATGCCAGAATTGCAACAATCTATGAGGGGACAACGGGTGTTCAGGCGATTGATTTGCTGGGGCGTAAGGTGCTTGGAACTCAAGGTGCGTTGCTTCAGGCTTATACCAAGCAGATTCATAAGTTCTGTAAGGTGAACGCCGATGAGCCAAGAATGAACCGCTTCATTCGTCCATTGTCCCAATTGAACAAGGAATGGGGTGATTTAACGCGCCGAATCGGTATGGCTGCGCTTCAGGACAAAGAAGAAGCAGGTGCTGCGTCAGTGGATTACCTCATGTATTCCGGGTATATCGTGCTTGGCTACTTCTGGGCGCAGGCCGCTGTAGCCGCGGATAGACAATTGGAGGCAGGTGAGGGCGACACAGTCTTTTTGGAGGCTAAATTGTTCACCGCACGATTTTATATGGAACGTCTGTTGCCCAGAACCCGCAGTCTGGCGGCCACTATGCTTTCTGGTGCTGACAACCTGATGGATCTTGATGAAGAGCACTTTGCGTTTTAAAGATTGTGTGTAACAAGGCGTTTTCGTAGAGGCTGACCAGCAAGGTAGCCTTTGCTAATTTGTACAAAGAGGTTATCTAGATAGCCTACTATCTAGATAAAGTAATTATCCTGACAGATTTGCCTGTTGGGTCCAGCTGGTGAGAATGTCTGCTTGAATCCACACCAAGTTTTCGAATCTTAGTACTAACCCGAAGGAGCTCTTGCTCATGCTTTTTTCCGGTACAGCGTTCAAGCTGACTCGTGATAACAATATTCTCGATCTGTGTTTCGATGCTGAGGATGGGAAGGTCAATGTCTTCAATCGTGCCGCCTTAAGTGAGTTTGGTGAGGTGTTGTCTGTCATAGAAAAAGAAACCGATGTCATAGGCCTTGTACTAACCAGTGCAAAGTCCGTTTTTGTTGCTGGTGCCGACATCACTGAATTTCTTAGCTACTTCGCATCGCCAGATGAAGTTCTGGCCACCATGCTTACCGAGGTGAATGCGATGTTCAATCGCTATGAAGATTTACCTTTTCCAACGGTTGCAGCCATTAACGGTGAAGCGCAGGGCGGAGGTTTTGAAATCTGTCTGGCTAGTGACTTCCGAATTGCATCCGCCGATGCTCGTATGGGCTTGCCTGAAGTGAAGCTTGGCATCATGCCGGGTTGGGGTGGTTCGGTCCGGTTGCCCAGAATCATTGGCATGGATAACGCCGTAGAGTGGATGTGTACGGGAAGCTCCAAGAAAGCCGCCTCGGCACTTAAAGATGGTGCTATCGATGCCGTGATTAAAAATGGTGAGCTTAAAGCCGCAGCCATTTCTATTATTGAACAATGCCGAGACGGCAAGATCGATGTGATGGCGCGACGTGCTGTTAAAATATCGCCAATCACTTTGTCTGATTTGGAACTTACCATGGCCATTGAATCTGCCAAGGGCGTTGTGGGTGCGAAGGCAGGTCCTCACTACCCCTCACCGATGACCATTATTAGTACATTGGCGAAGAGTGCGAAAAAATCACGTGACGCTGCATTACCGTTCGAATCCGCCAGTTTTGTCAAACTGGCAAAGTCGGATGTTGCTGAGAGTCTTGTAGGCATCTTCTTAAAAGATCAATCCC
>JBLIIE010000129.1:0-14878 GCA_047634635.1 Granulosicoccus sp.
CAGCAGCCCAATATCGGTTTTTTTGATGGCAGAGATTGCAATAAAGAATGCATTATCTGCATGGGCTCATTTCTGGAGTCAGGGATAAATATGACAAGTATTGCGTCAATATCATCCAAATGCTGTAGCGCATCGATAGCGCTGGCGTAGTGATCGGCTAACTGTGTTGGTTTTCGAAGTACGATGGGGTTGGAGCCTGTGACGCTCTTGTCCAGCTTCTCGTTTAAAGAGCGTAGAAAATCTGCTGGTAAAGAAGGTATCTGAAACTGCTTGATGTCCATACGCTCGACAGCCATCATTGCAGGCGCGGCACCGTTGCTGACAATAGCTAGCCGGTTGCCAGTAACGCGCAGTGGTGTCGATAGAATTTTTGCAGCAGCAAGCAGGTTCTGAAACGTTCGAATTCGGACAACACCTGCGCGGTTCAGAGCTGTCTGAAACACGTTGTCAGATGAGAATACCTGGCCCGTTCGTGTAATTGCATCGCAGTAGCGAGCGCCCTCCTTGGTGGAGCGCATAAGTACAACCGGTTTTATTCTTGCTGCTGCGCTTAGTGCACTTAAAAATCCTCGAGTTTCACTAACGCGCTCGACATAGACAATAATGGCTCTGGTGCGTGCGTCCTCTGCCAACAAGTCGATGAGATCTGACAGACTGATATCTGTGTCTTTGCCCGTCAACAGTACTGCAGAAAATCCCACATTGGTCGTCTGCGCCCAATCGATCATGGCAGTACCAAGAGAAGTTGATTGACTCACTAAAGCCAAAGATCCCTGCGTACTGTTGGTTTCGGTGTAGCTAATGTTCAGTTTTAGGCTGGGTCTGATAAGGCCTGTGCTGTAGGGGCCAATCAGTCTAATTCCCAGTTTCATCGCGTAGTCGTGCAACGACGCGGATTTATCAGAACCGGTCATTACCATGGCGACTCGAATTCCAACAGTTGCACACTGGTTTAGCGTTTTTCTAAGCAAGCGAGACGGGGTGATTATTATCGCCAGATCTGGCACTGTGCCCAGTGATTTAATAGTGGGTGAGCACGTTGTGTCCAAAATCTTTTTATAGCGCGGATTTACAAGATGTACCTGTCCTTCATATCCACCGTTTAGCAAATTGTTGGTGACTTTGAAACCCGGTGAATCCAATCGTCCACTGGCGCCAATAACGACCAGTGAGCTTGGGTCAAGTAATTTTTCCAAATGCAAAGTGGACATAGTTTTGGATAGTACAGTAGCGGTGGCGACATTCCCGAAAGTTTGGTTCGGCTTGCTGTTATATTGCTGCTTCTTTGAATTAAGAGTGTATAGGTGACTTGTTATGCCAACTGCCCTGATCACGCATAGCGTATGTGTTCAACATGAAATCAACCTGGGTCATCCAGAATGTCCAGAGCGTATTGATGCAATCGTGAGTCAGTTGAAACGGCAAGAGATATACGATCGCCTAATACATAGCGAAGCACCAGAGGCATCTATGGAACAACTGTTACTCGCCCATCCTGGAAGTTATATTGATCTGCTTCACTCCCACGCCCCAAGCACAGGCACAGCTCAGTTGGACGCCGATACAGCCATGAATCCCTATTCATTGCAGGCGGCTCTTCGTGGCGCGGGTGCAGGGATTCTAGCGGTAGATAAGGTGATGAGCGGAGAGGTTGATAACGCATTCTGTTTGGTGCGGCCGCCGGGGCATCATGCTGAGCGGCATCAGGCCATGGGATTTTGTTTCTTTGGAAATGTGGCGATGGCAGCGCGACATGCCATCAAGGCGCATGGTCTCGAGAGAGTTGCTATCGTCGATTTTGATGTACATCATGGCAATGGCACCGAAGATATTGTTGACGGAGATCCGAATATCCTGTTTTGTTCATGCTTTGAATACCCACTCTATCCGGGCGGTTATCGAGAGAACGTAAAGAATCAGCGAATAAATGTGCCGTTAGAGAGCGGCGCTGGAAGCACAGAATTTCGAAGTGCGATAACAGACACTTGGCTGCCAGCGCTGGCAACATTTCGGCCACAGATGATCATTGTAAGTGCTGGGTTCGATGCGCATGCTGATGACCCTCTTGCTAGCCTGCAACTGCAAGATGCTGATTTTGTCTGGATAACTCAAAAAATTCTAGATGTGGCTGAGCAACACTCCAGCGGTCGCGTTGTTTCGATGCTTGAAGGTGGTTATGCCCTGCCGGCGTTGGGACGATGCGCAACTGCCCACGTACGCGGGCTCATGAATGCGTAGTTGAACAATCTGCTCTATTGTCGCGACAGCGTTTAAACTGACTGATTGGCGTTCACTACGCTACTCGACAATCGATTCTTCAACGGATTCGCAGAAAGGATTGCTGGCTGAGTCGCAAAAAGGATCTTCGATGGATTCAGCAAATGGATTCTCATCAGATTCAAAAGATGGATCTTCGTTAGATTCAACAATTAATTCTTCGATAGATTCGGCAAATGGATTCCCGTCAGATTCAGTCAATGAACTTTCGTCAGACTCGCAGAACGGGTCCTCGGGAGCATTGCAGTTTTGATTTTCTGAGTTGTCGATGTAGTTTTCATCAGCAGATTCGTTAAATGGGCTTTCCGTGGATTCATCAGGTAGCTCTTCGATGTATCCATTATTCATAAGCGTGGGCCTGTACATGATAATGATTCCAGCATCTCGACTTCGATAATGTGTTTCCAGGCCAGCTTCGTCGACTTCTCTGCCTATACCGAATGCCCACTGAAACCCAAATCCCACGCCGTTGTTGTTAAACCAGACATGGCGGCCTCCCAATTTGGAAATTTCACCGGCCTCGCCGTTTGCTCTGGAGAGCTGTATTACTCCATAACGACTTCGCGTATCCTTTTGAGTGAACAGTCGAATGATTTGCGTCGATTTGCTTTCAGATTCGCTGCTAAAATCTGACGTGAATCGGATGGCAATACCGAGATATTCTCCATTACTGCCTTTGCGATAGGAGCGGAATCCAAGCCCGTAGAGTGCCAAAGCGGTTTTCTTATTTGCTTGTCTTAGAAATGTTTGACCATTGATTGAGATGTTGTGAGTACGAGGCCGGCCGTAACCAATTTCGCCGAATAATTGTTTTTTAAAGTGGTAGGTTAATGTGGCGAAACGATCTGATGACTTGGTGCCGATTTCGTTGTCAGCTTGCTTAGCGCCTGCACTGGTTTGCGAGAACGAGAATTCCAAGCGAAGCGGGTTCAGGTTAGTCTGGTTTTCTTGTGCGTTCGCGTTCGCGCACGCAAAGCTTACGACAACAAATAGCAGACAGACTGTGGCTAGACGTACCATGAGGCCAAGATTGCAAGTTTCCTTGATTTAAAAACAGAAAGTGCGATTGTTCAAATCTGTCAATCGGCAAGTCTGTTAGCAGGTTGCAAGTTTAGTTCCTGCCAGGGATTCATCAGCAATCTTTAATTGTTGAAACATGAATAAAACGGGGACCTTGGTCAGTTCTCTGGTCCGTCATACTTGCCACTTAGGGACTAGCCGAATTGGGCAGTCATGGCGGTCACAAAGGTTTCCAGGCCTGTTGGAGATAGCTTGTTTATTCCAGCCGCTGCTTTTCGGCCACCCCCCGTATCAAACTGTCGACAAAGTTCATCGGCCCCTGTTCGATTATTTATTGGTGCGCGCACACTGACCAGATAGGAGCCGTCATCGAGCTCGCTCAGCAGCGCATGTGCTCTATCTGGATTTTGTTGTGCGAGCTCATTGGCGTAAACGCCACTGATACGACGTGCGAAAGGATCGTTCGGGAAGATGAAAATCGCTGTGTTGTCTGTTGATCGTTCCGCAGCGATGGAAGTGGCTTTCGCATGATCACTCTCGAAACCGTTCGCCAGTGTTGAAAACGCATCATCCTCTTCAATAAAGGTGAAGGGCGATACATGTGCTCGCACCCGCTTGTAAAGTTCAGCTGGTGGGAAGTACAAATCTTCAAGTGTTGAGCCATAGCCGTTGTAGTTGAGCAGAGTGCCCAAAGTCTTGAGCTGTTGCAGTTGTGTGTCTGACAGATTGAGTTGTTCAGCAGCGCTGGTTGCGGCCGTGAATAAGTTGTCGCCAAACGCGGCAGTCACAGCCCAGGGCAGATGTTGACCTTTGAGCAGTCCGTTCACAATAAGCCCAGTACATGTTTCAGCAGCTGTGTCGATATGAGTCGTTAAGTTATCGTGCTCAGGTATGTCGCCGGGAAAATGGTGATCAATGTACTTAACAATGGCTCCTGTACTCAGAACACTCAATAAAGCCTCGCGATTTTTGTCCAGAGAAATATCAAGAATTGTTACGTTATCATTTGTATCGGCTTCTACCTGCTTAACCAGCGCTATGTCACGCTTAACGCCCGTGATCAATACACTGTCTTTCGGATCGGCGAGGCGTAATTGATGCAGCGCACAGATACCATCGGCATCACCGTTGAAAACGTCAATGGACTTCATTGGGGTCGCTCCGTTAACTGGTTTTAAGAACACAATCACGTACCAGGGCGGGGCCGTGATAAATTAATCCGGAGTAGAATTGCACCAGTGTTGCACCCGCATCCAGTTTTTCCTGAGCATCGTTTGCGCAACTTATTCCTCCTACGCCAATCAGTGCGGCTTTTGTGCCAATCCGTTCTGCAACAGCTTTGAGCCGATCATTGGCCAATGCTTTTAGCGGTGCACCACTAAGACCGCCTGCCTCAGTTGCATACAAGTGGGTGGCAACTGCTGCGCGCTCACTCGTAGTGTTGCCGGCAATGACGGCTTCGATTTCGTGTGCCAGAACCTGTTCACAGAAATCATCGAGCTCCGCATTGGACATGTCAGGGGCGATTTTAACAGCTAAAGGTACGTACTTTCCGTGTGAGGTTGCCAGTCGGCTTTGTGAGTTTTTCAAGGCTGTGAACAAACCCTTCAAACGCTCGCCGTGCTGTAAATCGCGTAAACCCTGAGTGTTGGGTGACGAAATATTGATAGAGATATAATCTGCATGGGCATAGATTCTCTCCATACAGTACAGGTAATCGTTTTCAGCATCATCAAGTGGAGTCACCAGGTTTTTCCCAATATTGATACCTAGCTTTCCAGAGTACTTTCGTTTCTGAACACGCTCGACTAAGTAATCAACTCCCAAGTTATTAAATCCCAGCCGGTTGATTAACGCACCGTGTTGCTCCAGCCGGAAGATCCGTGGTTTGGAGTTACCTGCCTGTGCACGCGGTGTGACCGTACCGATTTCTAGATGTCCGAACCCCATGGCGCCCAGTGCGTCGATATAGTCTCCGTTCTTGTCCAGCCCAGCCGCAAGGCCGACTCTGTTGGCAAATGTCTGAGAAAGGCAATCCACCTGACTATTTGGAACGGCATACTTTTTCGCCAGCAATTTAGTGACAGGATCACGGCTCATCAGCTTGAGCGCTAGATCGTGGGCCTGTTCGGGATCCATTTCAAATAAAATGGCACGGCCGAGCGAGAAGAGCCAGTCTTTGGGAGGCTTGGAAAAGTGCATGTTTTCCACTGATAGGATCACGGTAAGGTGTATGGATTGGGTATGCTACACGTTCGATACCAGAACGGTGGCCATGAAACTTTATCCTGACAAGCTAGACGCACATTTGCATTCAAAGCTGGCGCGCGTGTACCTGCTTTACGGTGATGAGCCGTTGCAAATTATGGAATTTGGAGATCAAATCCGTCTACAAGCGAAAACGGCAGGATTTACTGAGCGTCAGGTCATTGTTATTACAGACGACTCTGACTGGTCGACTTTCCGCGAGGCTGCTGACAGTTTCTCTTTGTTTTCCGAACAAAGGCTCATTGAGCTGCGGTTACCAACGGGTAAGCCAGGGCGTGTTGGCAGTGAGGTGTTAAAGCAATATTGTGCATCCGCGCCCGAGGACGTGCTGCTACTTATCAGTAGTTCCAAACTAGATCGCAGCGCCAGTAATAGTGCGTGGTTCAAGGCTATCGATAAGGCCGGTGTGACGATTGCAGTCTGGCCCTTGTCAACTGCTCAGCTTGGACCATGGCTGGTAAACAGGTTCCGCGCTGTGGGATTGGTTCCAGACAAACAAGCTTTGGGACTTATTGCAGATCGTGTTGAGGGAAATCTGTTGGCGGCAAGGCAGGAAGTTGAGCGTTTGGCCCTTCTCTACCCTCCCGGGGAGCTCAGTAGCGATCAGGTGTTGGCAGCGGTGGGGGACAGTGCGCGATATTCAATTGGTGACTTATCGCTGGCAGCGCTCAACGGGCATAGCGCCCGCGCTTTACGTATCTTGTCTGGACTTCGTGACGAGGCCGTCAGCGAAGTTTTGATTCTGTGGACTTTGAACAACGAAATTCGTGCTGGTACCAGAACCGCTGAAGCAACTGAAGCAGGGGTATCTGAAGCATCAGCTCTGAAAGGTGCGGGGGTTTGGCAGAATCGTGCTGAGCCTCTGAAAAAAGCACTAGTGCGTCATTCGGCACGTAACTGGCTTTCTATGTTGTCTGCATGCACTACCATAGACCGACAAATCAAAGGCCAGGCTCCCGGATCTCACTGGGATGCGCTGGAAGCATTGGTTGCGCAACTCGCTGAAGGTGGTGATGCGCTCATCAACAGACATCCAAAAATACCAGTATGAATAAGCAAGATATCGTTGAGCTACTCGACACAGACGCGACCGGACAAACGGTGACCATTCAGGGTTGGGTCCGTAGTCGGCGAGACTCCAAAGCTGGATTGTCTTTTATCGCTTTGTATGACGGCACATGCTTCGATGCCATTCAAATTATCGCAAATCAATCACTGGAAAATTATGACAGTGAAATACTGAAAGTCTCTGCAGGGTATGCCATTGAGGTGACAGGATCCTTAGTTGCATCAGAAGGCAAGGGGCAAGCGGTGGAAGTGCAAGCCACTGAGATTAACATTATCGGCACTGTCGATGATCCCGAGCAATACCCCATTGCAAAGAAACGGCATACATTTGAGTATCTACGACAAGTGGCTCATCTGCGTCCACGCACGAATGCTTTTGGAGCAATAAGCCGTGTGCGATCGACCTTATCCAGCAGTATTCATCGTTACTTTAAAGAGCGACGTTTTCAGTGGGTCAACACGCCGATAATCACTACCAGTGATTGTGAAGGCGCTGGTGAGCTCTTTCGTGTGAGCACACTGGATGCTCTCAACGCTCCAAAGACTGATAAAGGTAGAGTTGATTTTGACAAGGATTTTTTCGCCCGTGAAGCGTACTTAACTGTGTCTGGTCAACTCAATGCAGAAAGTTATGCGCTCGCACTGAGTAAGGTATATACGTTTGGTCCAACGTTTCGCGCTGAAAACTCCAACACCAGTAGACACCTGGCTGAGTTCTGGATGGTTGAACCGGAAATGGCATTTGCAAATCTTGAGGACAATGCAAATCTGGCAGAGGATTTCCTAACATATCTGTTTAAAGCGGTTCTTGAAGAACGCGAAGATGATATGGCTTTCTTTGCTCAGCGTATCGATAAAGAGGCGCTTACACGTTTACAGCACGTGGCTGAATCCAGCTTTGAACGTATGGATTACACAGACGCCATAACATTGTTGGAAAAATCGACTAAGAAGTTTGAATACCCTGTGAGTTGGGGAGTTGATCTGCAATCCGAGCATGAGCGCTGGTTGGCAGAGGAACATGTCGGGCGTCCCATCATTTTGCAAAATTATCCGAAGGAAATCAAAGCGTTTTATATGCGTGAAAACGATGACGGAAAAACGGTAGCCGCTATGGACGTCCTCGCACCGGGCATTGGTGAAATCATCGGTGGCAGTCAGCGCGAAGAAAGATTATCCGTATTGGATGAGAAGCTTCAGGCACACGGATTACAAGATGAACTGGACTGGTATCGCGACTTGCGACGCTATGGCAGTGCGCCGCACGCAGGGTTTGGCATGGGCTTCGAGCGTGTGCTCAATTATGTGACAGGGATGGAAAATATTCGCGATGCTATACCGTTTCCACGAGTGCCGCGAAGTGCACCGTTCTAGTGGCCTTTGAGTAGATTGATTATGCATAATAATTTTGATATAGATTGGAGTACCCTCCCGATCCCAGAAGATGATGGTGGAACAGATCATCTTTGTGACAGTCAATTTCCGTCAGTTAAGCTGGCATCCACAACTGGGGTTGATGTTGATTTAAGTGAGCAACCCGGCCTTGTGGTCGTGTATGCCTATCCGATGACAGGTACTCCGGGTGTGGCATTGCCTGATGGGTGGGATTTAATGCCAGGTGCGCGTGGTTGTACTCCCCAGTCTTGTGCCTTTCGCGATCATGCCGCTGAGCTCGCTGATTTAGGCGTCAACGCTGTATTTGGGCTGTCGACCCAATCTCTGGCTGATCAAGTAGAGGCTGCGTCACGCCTTGAGCTGCCTTTCTCTCTATTGTCGGATGAATCACTTCGTTTGGCCTCTGCCATGCGCTTACCCACCTTTGACGTAGACGGTAAAAGGTTGCTAAAACGTTTCACACTTGTGGTGCGAGACAGTATTGTTATAAAGGTTTTCTACCCGGTATTTCCGCCTGATAACAATGCTTCGATTGTTATAAATTGGTTACGCGACAGCGCTTGAGTGGGTTTTTTTGTGCGAGGCCTCTGGCTGCCAGTGGCAAAGTGGATCGCTTTAATGATTTTTCGCTGTATATTTAAATAGTCGATCTTCGTGTCAGAGTTGTAAGCGTCGCGCTGCTTGATTATGCTGTTGACCATCAGTCTGTCACAGTGAGATGCCGATGCCAGTTCTCATCAATGCTAAGAATCAAAAAATCAACAGTCCTAAAGGGCTGTTAAAGCCCACATCTTCCGTTAAAGGGTTTACGGTCGTTGAAATCGCAATTGTTCTCACCATTATTGCGTTGATTCTGGGAGGTGTATTCAAAGGTCAGGCGCTTATCGACAACGCTCGTGTGCGCTCCATGAGCACTGAAGTTTTGGGTATACAAACAGCCTGGTTTTCATTTCAGGAGCGCTATCGGTCCATTCCGGGAGATTTCTCCAAGGCTGAGACCCAAATTGACAGTGCTGCCGCATCTGGAAACGGCAACGGTCGCATAGACGACTCCCTAGAAAGAGCGGGAGTGTGGCAGCAATTATCGTTGGCAGGCTTTATAAGTGGTCAGTATGACGGTTCCCAATCTGCAGTGGGTACATCAACTGATGTGAGGTGTGCCGTCGGAACATGCCCTAAGAATCCCTACAGTGGCTATTACAAAATCACGTACAGTGCACAAGCCGCAGACGCGGAGGGGCCGTCCAATGAAATTTTCACAGGCGACCAAATCCCTGTCAACATCCTTTCACAGCTGGATCTGCAATTGGATGACGGCAAAGCCAATAGTGGACGCTTTCGCGTACACCGCTCGTTTGCGTCAACTTGCACTCGTGATGGCGAGTGGGATGTCAGTTCAGCGAATGCAAATTGTGCAGGTGTTTTACGCGACTGATAATGTCAGGACGTGTGTAACAATACCGGCCTTCTTAGCCGCGTGTGCACCAAGCCTTGTGGCTCGCCTTTTCAATGGTCTGCCACTCGCTCTTCTAACGCCTTTAATCCCGCTACTTCAATCTATCTCCAATTCCTTGATTTTCCGGGTCAATGTATTTCGTCCCCAACCAATCAGCTTGGCTGCTTCCTGGCGTCTGTCCTGAGTCTTGTTTAAGGCGCATCTAATGAGAATTCGTTCTACTGCTGGTTGAGCCATTCCCAGTAAGTCGGAGTTTCCATCGTTCAGCTGGCGATTCGCCCACTGCTTTAACCCACTTTCCCAGTCAATCAGATTTGCACGAGGTTCGTCACGCACTTGAGCGGGCATATCCTCTATTTCTAATTCAGTGCCACCAGACATGACGGTGAGCCAATGTGCAGTATTTTGAAGCTGGCGTACGTTTCCAGGCCAACTCAAAGAACTTACGTAGTCCTCCAGCTCGGGGGTCATGACCTTGGCTTCTTCACCTAGTTCTTCAGCGGCCTTAACTAGAAAGTGACGAAGCAGGCGGGGTATATCTTCGCGACGTTCACGTAGCGGGGGAGCTTCGATGCGAATGACATTTAGCCTGTGAAAAAGATCCTCCCTGAATCGCTTCTCGCTGACCAGTGCCTCCAAGTTCTGATGGGTCGCGGCAATGATTCTTACGTCCACTGTAATGGGCGTGTGACCACCAACGCGGTAGAACTGGCCATCGGCTAAAACTCGTAATAAGCGAGTTTGCAATGTGGCTGGCATGTCACCAATTTCATCAAGGAACAGTGTGCCTCCATCTGATTGTTCAAAGCGGCCGATACGCGTGTTCTGAGCACCGGTAAATGATCCTTTTTCATGACCAAATAACTCAGATTCCATTAAATCATGTGGAATCGCTGCCATATTCAACGCAACAAACGGCTTGTCTGACCGAGGGCTATGCCTGTGCAAGGCATGCGCAATTAGCTCCTTACCTGTACCACTCTCACCGTTGATCAGCACTGTGATTTTTGATCTTGATAACCGTCCTATTGCTTTAAAAACCTCTTGCATGGCGGGAGCATCACCAATTAGCTCGACAAACTCTGTTGCTCGCTGTGTGGGTTTAAGCCGAGAAACGTTTGGTTGCCGGCGTTGTTCTGTCTTCAGATTACAGGCTCGGCGAACCTGGTCAATCACCGTATCAACGTCGAACGGCTTCGGGATGTATTCGAAGGCTCCTGCTTCGAATGCCGAGACAGTGCTATCAAGATCAGAAAATGCAGTCATGATCAGAACTGGCAGTTCTGGGTGGGTCTTCTTCATCTGATTCAGTAGCGAGATTCCGTCAGACCCTGGCATGCGGATGTCACTAATAACCGCATCTGGGGCTATTGCATTGGTCCGCATGGCATCCAAGGCCTCGTCAGCAGATTCGAAAACACTAACTTGCATGCCCGCTTGTTTGAGAGTTTTTTCAAGAACCCAGCGGATCGATTGATCATCATCTATGACCCAGACGTATTCGTCGCTCATGCGATCTCCAAAGGAATTAAAACAGTAAAAATCGTATTGCCAGGTTCACTGACACATTCGATGAGTCCACCCAGTTGGTTCATGATCGTTTGCGCAATCGATAAGCCAAGTCCGGTGCCATGGTCGTTGCCTGTGACCATGGGGAAGAAGATTTGATCGACCAACGAGCTTGGAACGCCAGGCCCGTTATCGATAATTTCAATAAGTGCCACGAGAGGGTAGCGGGTGCCACTTATCGTAAAACTGCTGACAACTCTGGATCGAAACGTAATTCGACCGGAGCGTTTTAATGCTTGCAGAGCGTTGCCGGCTATGTTGAGTACAACCTGTACCAATCTGTCACGATCGGTTATGCATTCGGGAATGCTTGGGTCGTAGTCGAAACGTATATCAACCCCATCAGGTGCTCCCACAATGATAATTTTGCGTACGTGTTCCAGAACTTCGTGAAGATTGACGACATCTCGACGAGTCTGAGTGGTAGGGCCAAGCATTCGGTCAATAAGGCTTTGTAGTCGATCAGCCTCACGAATAATGATTGACGTATATTCTCTTAGTTCTTTGTCAGGAAGCTGCTTTGCTAACAACTGGGCTGCTCCGCGCAGGCCACCCAAAGGGTTTTTAATTTCATGCGCCAGACCTCGAACCAAAGAGCTTGCATGCTCCTGTTGAGCCATCATTGCTTCATCACGGGCGATTCGAAGGGGTCTATCAACGACACTGATCTCGAGAATTAGTCCGGATTGCTCGTCGCCAACAGAGCGATAGGGCGACAACGACAGATCAACGACCTGAGGATCTTGCCCATGAGGTTCGACGGTGACCTGTCGGTCTGTGAATGGCTGCCCGGTCTCGATAGCATCACGGATTCTGGAAAACAGGGCATCCGGAATGTTGATGGCACGCGTAAGGCGCTGGCCCGTAGCCTTTCGCTGGCTGATGCTTAGCAGCTGTTCTGCTGCGTTATTTAAATACCGAATTCGCAATCCATTATCGATAGCAAGAACTGCAGTAGCCAGCGAATCTAGGAGAGTTATATCGGTCGCCTTGGTAGGCTCAGGAATAATAGTCACAACCACCAATTGCAAGTAACGCACCTTGTGGAGGCGTGATCATTCGTGCCTTGTACCTGTAAAAATTATCTTATAAAACAGTAAGATATATTTTTATCAAGAGTTTAGCAGTATCTACAATCGCACCGCAGTAGTGCATAAGTGGCGTATTATGCACTTATATGGTGCGCATTTGTGTTTTGAATCAACCTTTACACTTGCTTTGACTCGTGTAGGTCTATTCAACGTGGACCTTTACGGGTTCTGATCTAACCAGCGTTGCTCCATTCGAGTTTATTATTCTAGCCTCGAATATATGTGTGCCTCGATCTGGAACCGCTACGTTTGTTTGTGTGCGCTTACCATTAGAGACAGTTTTCCCATTCATTTGAATTTCGGCCGTGTGTCCCTCTGGAAGTCTATTATTGGGCACCACTGTATAGTGATCTGGATGGAGCTTTTTGGGTCAATCAGTGTCTGAGCGTTTGTTGGACTTGTCGACGAATATGATAGACCCGTCCGCCCTTATTGTTTTGTAGACACCCTCATTTGCTGCGAAAGTGGGCTGCATTTGCTGATAGGTCTGATAAACCAATCGCCGAAAGAAGTGCTACTTGACCGATAAGTGTGCGTTTGAGATTTGGTATTTTCACGTACTGAATTTGCATGAATTGCACCAGCTTTGGTTAAGTTTTCCTTGCCATTGCCCTGCTATTAGTTAGTTGAGTGGGATAAATGGCGTCGTGCATCAAGGTTTACAGGTGATTTATTCCTCTTTGCGCACAAAGGTCTTCATTACGTGGAACGTCACTGTTTGAGAGCTAGCTTGTACGGTGCCAACCGAGTCCAAAATTATGGCGGCAATGGTGTGGGTCCCTCGATCTGGAACTGGCATAGAGAGTAGAGTGCCTCCACCACTGGATACAACCTTGCCATTCATCTTGATCTCGGCCGTGTATCCGTCAGGCATACCGTTTTCTGGTCCGGTTTTGATCCCAATAAGAATGGATCCGCGTGGGTTGATAAGAGTTTGCTCATTCTGTGGGCTGGTTATCTTGACTGAGTTAACGGTTATTGGGCTCGGGTCTGCGGGTTCAGAGCCTTCGTCCGTGCCGATGTCAGTGCTCTGACCATTCAATGCGGGTAAAGGTGCTGCTAGAATGTTCAGCTCGATAGGCGCCACTGCTGTTGAATTGCTCTTACGCTTGTCTGTGAACGTAATGGTTCCGTCTTCGTCGACCGTTTTGTAAACATCCCCACCTGCTGCAAATGCAGGTTGTCCTACTAATAAAGTCACTAGCACGGCCACCGAAGAAAATGGTACTCGGGCTGTAGTTGCGCTTTTACGATTTGTCAGTTTCATACGCTCGATCTGCATTTATTGCACCAGCACTCTAAAAGTAGTCCCCTAATTAGCAAATTTGTTGTTAATCGGCAAGTTAACAAGAGGATTGTTTATTGAGAAATGAAGATGATATCGTTCGGGAGACACGTAACCTAAG
This sequence comes from Granulosicoccus sp., assembly GCA_047634635.1. GTDB lineage: Bacteria > Pseudomonadota > Gammaproteobacteria > Granulosicoccales > Granulosicoccaceae > Granulosicoccus. The sequence goes on from JBLIIE010000129.1 coordinate 13,551, forward strand.
AGAATTCTGTGACGCAAGTTGCCCCAAGCGTTCTTCTTGATCGTTCCAGACTGAGCGACCTGATTGCCAGTGAGCCAGATACTAAATCTGTAGCCTGGTTCAAGCCGGGACCCGGAATTGTAAGGCTCGATACTCGTTTCGATATTGCTCGATTACGTGAGGCATTATTGGAGTGTTTATCTTTTACCCAATTCAAAGGTGATTTGGACGCTGGATTCGGAGCGTTTTCCCTGACTCGCCGATCAGGTGTCACAGTCGAAACAGCAAACGATCTATCAGGACTTTTTCACACTCGTGTCGATGACAGCTATCAAGAGGTTGAACGCGAAGAGCTTGTCGACGAGTTTGCCTTCACGGAATTGGTGCCGACCTTTGCCGATACCTACTTTAGGGAGGTTTGGGAAACCTTGTGCGATATTGCCCCTATTGGGCGAATGCGCATTTTATCCAAAGGAATATACAGTTGCAATTCCTGGCACCGTGATCCAGAGCCACGGTTGCATATACCGATTATTTCTAATCCTGGATCATTGTTTGTGGTCAATCACCACGTTACGCATTTGCCTGCAGATGGGTCGGTCTATTTTACGGATACTCGTGGATATCACACAGCGCTTAATGGAGGTGAGTCACACCGTGTTCATATTGTTGCGGCACTACCACTTCAGAAAAACTGATCGTGGTTCAAGGGCGTGCGATAACACTTTTTGACAACAGCTGATTGGATTTATATAATTCATTAGAAATACACGGGTTCTAAAGCAGGTACGTTGTGCCCAAGATTCAGTTTGCATCTGGCTATATAGTCTTGCAGTTCTTCTTTGATCGCTTGATCGACGTCGGGTGCTTCGTATTCAGTCAAGGCTTTTTGCCATATTTTTGTTGCGCGTTGTGTGGTGTCTTCGGCGCCAGACAGAGCCCAGTTTTCATGGTTTTGCCAATCACTGAGAAAGGGTTGGTAAAACGCGTCTTTGAAGCGTTCCATTGTATGGTCACACCCAAAAAAATGACCACCAGGGCCAACTTCTGTTATCGCTTCTACCTGTTGTGCCAGTGCTCAGGCCATCGTTGCAGGTGTCATTGCGTACAGATACTGCTTGGTCGAGTAATACCATTTGCATGGCTCCGTAAGCCATAGAGTCGTCCAGTTTGTGTGGCGAATTGATATTGATGTTTGTCATTACAGACGTTTTTTGGATCATCTCTTCTATGGGCATACCAAGACTAATAGCGCATATGGCAATTGCATTTAGTGCTCGTCCTGCACCGATACCCGTTGCAGCAAACGGTTTGTCAGAGTGCGTCAAGTTGGAATAGAGCGTGTCAAG
>JBLIIE010000130.1:0-14552 GCA_047634635.1 Granulosicoccus sp.
CATGCGCACTCTGCACCCCCTACGTGGTGGCGCGACAGCAAATTGGAGACAAACGTTAGGATATACACTTCGAAACCACAAGAACAATGGCTGAGAAGTTCTTGGTATTGGATGTTGACTGAGCGAGTTAGGGAATTGCGCCAAGATCTGAGAGATGGAGCAACTGTTGCGAAGGATTTTCCAATATACGACAAATTTAGAAGCTCTGCAGCAAGTGACTATTTCGCATCGTTAATTCCATTCGGAACATTTGAATAAGCGGCAGAAAGCCAGGATGGTGCGATGATATCTTGGCTTAGCGATTCTAAGGATGGATTCTCGATACCCGATATTGAATATCTGAGAAAAGCGCAGTCTTATCTTGGCTTAATTGCGAAAGTATCCAATCGTGAACCAACTGCTCAAAATGTAGCAAATGCTTATCTTGGAAAAGACGCAGTTCAGCGTGTTCTTAAGGGCCAGATAAAATTAGGCAATGTAGAACGAATACCTGCAATCGTCTGGTTCAGTGATCTACGTAAATCAACGGCTCTCGCTGCGGAGATATCTGCTGAGCAGTATCTTAACGTATTGAATACATACTTTGAGTGTAGCGCGGGAGCTGTACTTGACTATGGGGGAGAAGTACTAAGTTTTATCGGTGACGGTGTACTTGCGGTTTTTCCCATAACCATACACGCAACTATCACGGCTTCTGCTTCAAACGTTAGCTCAGCACAGCCTTCAGCATCCGAATTTACGTGATATTATTTGAATGATATCACCTACTAATTGAGCACAGCACAATTCGGTAGGTCTATTTACGAACACGTCAACGGCCAATTATCAGCCGAATGAGGAAAGCTCCGCTATGCCAGTAATTGATCATATTGCCAATTTTACTGATGACCTTATAGCCATTCGGCGTGACCTTCATGAACATCCGGAATTGGGTATGGAGGAAGTTCGCACTTCAGCCATTGTCGCCAAACTACTTAATAAATGGGGTGTGACTACACATACGGGAATTGGCAAAACTGGTGTAGTGGGAATACTTAAAGGTAAAGGCGCAGGGCGTACTATTGGCTTGCGTGCAGATATGGACGCGCTACCTATTCTGGAACAGACTAACCTCCCGTTTTCGTCAAAAAATCCGGGGATAATGCATGCTTGTGGCCATGATGCGCACACTACCATGTTGTTAGGTGCTGCACGCTATCTTGCTGAAACTCAACAGTTCGACGGTACGGCAGTGTTTATTTTTCAACCGGCTGAAGAAGGCCTAGGGGGCGCCCGAGCGATGCTCGCAGACTCCTTGTTCGATCGTTTTCCCTGCGATGAAATATACGGAATGCACAACACGCCCAACGGCAAACCTGGCAGTGTTGGCGTAAAACCGGGTGATGCCATGGCGGGTGCCGATTTTTTTGACATAATCATTAATGCTTCTGGCTCCCATGCGGCTATGCCACACCAATCTATCGACCCTATCGTTATTGGCGCATCTCTGGTTCAGCAACTACAAACTATCGTTAGCCGCAATGTCCCACCAACCAGTCCGGTGGTTCTTTCAGTGACACAAATGCACGCTGGTGCCGCCTACAACGTAATACCATCTCAGTGCACTATATCGGGAACGATGCGCTACTTCGATATTGAACTTGCCAACACAGTTCGGCAACGTATTAAAGACCTCTGCAAAGGGATTGCAATAAGTTATGGAGTTGACATTGATGTGTCTCTTCGAGAAATATTTGATGTTCTTGTCAACGATGAGCCTCTCTCACATGTCTTGCTCGATGTAGCTGCTGAGGTGGTTGGGCAAGACAAAATCAGTATTACTCCAGATGTTGTCACAGGGTCAGAAGATTTTGCTGACATGCTTCGCGTGATACCAGGAGCTTATTGCACGGTTGGACACGGAGGCACCCTACCGCTACACAATGACGGATTTATTCTTGATGAGAGTATTTTGCCTGTCGGCGCCTCTATTTATGCACGACTGATTGAACGACGCACATCGGCGCAATAAAATGACTATCGCTAATCTACTAATACGCAATGTACAGTTAATTGACGGAACAGGCGCGCCGCGCCGATCGGCTGATGTTGCAATATCCGGCGAGCGAATTAGTGCTATCGGCGCCACTCTCAACATAGAGGCGGTTGAGGAAATTGATGCGCAAGGTCTCGCTCTAGCACCTGGATTCATTGATGCTCACACCCATGATGATCGAATTGTCTTAGTTGATCCGGCAATGAGCTGTAAAATCAGCCAAGGCGTTACCACGGTCGTTACCGGAAACTGCGGCATCTCCATTGCTCCCGTCATAATCACTCAACGACCGCCCGCACCAATTGATCTTATTTGTGATGAACCTGCAGGGTTCTTTTCATCGTTCTCCGACTATTTCGACGCATTAGAGGCTTCCCCACCTGCCGTAAACGTCGTTGCGCAAGTCGGTCACAGTTCGCTACGCCTCTGCGCAATGAGCGAACTTGATCGCCCGGCAACTCTTGCCGAGGTTGATGTGATGCGTGATGCTATGCGACAGGCATTTGAGGACGGTGCAGCCGGTTTCTCTACCGGTCTCGAATATCGTACATCCCAGGCCGCTCCAACGGATGAGGTTGCGGCATTGGCAGCTGTGGCAGCGGAGTTCAATGGTTTCCATTCGACTCACATGCGCGATGAAGGCGCAGGTGTTATGGCATCCCTAGAGGAGACTTTCCACATAGGCCAAAAGGCGCGCATTCCTGTCATCATCTCGCACCACAAATGCGCTGGCGTTTCCAATCATGGCCAATCGCTCAACACACTGCCGCTTATCGAAAGGGCACGCACAGGACAACCCATCGCGCTTGATTGTTATCCCTATGTCGCTAGCTCTACAGAGCTTGATTCCACTCGTGTTGCTCGCGCATCGAAAACAGTGGTTGCATGGTCAAAACAACTTCCTGAGCACGCAGGCAAGGATCTAATCGATATTGCAAAAGATTTGGCACTAAGCATAGAAGACACGATCAATGCGCTCAGACCAGCAGGTGGAATTTATTTCAACATGCATGAGGACGACGTGCGCCGTATTCTTAGCTTCCCAGCCACCATGATCGGTTCAGATGGTTTGCCGCATGATGAATTCCCGCATCCGAGACTGTGGGGTACCTTCCCTCGGGTCCTGGGCCACTACGCGCGCGACGTTGGTTTGTTTTCCTTGGAAGAAGCAGTTCGAAAAATGACGTCACTCACAGCGTCGGCATTTGGCATAAAAGACCGTGGCGTGATAGCCGAAGGAAATTTCGCCGACTTGGTGCTGTTCGATCCGAATACCGTTATTGACTCTGCGACATTTCAAAACCCAACAGCACCTGCCGCTGGAATTGCGCAGGTGTTTGTCAACGGCGAGCGTGTTTGGCTGAATGGTATGGCAACCGGCGTACGCCCCGGACTAGGCCTACGGCGCCAATCCCTTAAGCCCTTACGATTCCAGGCTTAGTTATCGTACAGACCACCACTTGATACTTGTAAGCCAGCTCAACTGATGCACACTCATAGCATGTATTAATTTCCGTCTTATTCTCTTTCACGCACTCAGCGAACATTGTCGACGAGCACGATTAAGAAGTAAAGTTACTGAGAATCATAAGGAATGGAAAATCTATGGTGGACTACTTTGTAGCAAAAAGTCTCTTAAACAGGGTAATGGATAGCGCAAAGCGACAAGGTTTAGGGTTTAGGGTTTAGCGACCATGACATCACTTAATAATGTCGGTTTTGACCCAGAAGTTGATCAGCTAGCGGATGACTAAATAAATATTTTGCTACTTTTTCCGTGTTTATAACGAAATAGAAAAGCAACTAGGTCACCCACATTTTGGTTTCGAGCTAGCCAGTCATGATTCTGGAAAATACTCCATTGCTGGTTATATTGTATTAAAGAGCGCGACGGTCAGAGATGCAGCCCATAATGCTATTCGTTATTACCAGCTCATTTCTAATTGCAGTGAGCAGTCATTAATCGAAAATGAGGAAGAAGCTCAATTTATTACACGATACTTCGATATGGGTTGTAATATTCCCAATGCGATGATTGACGGTGGGTTAGTGAGTGGCTATTTAATGCTCAAAAACACATTTCAAAACAGCAGTAAAACCCAGTCGAAAAGTGTACATATTTCAATATGAAAAACCATATGATATTAGCGTTCATACAGCCCTGTTTGAATGCCCATTAGTTTTTAACTGTGAACATAACGCGTTACTGTTTTCTGTCAATTTATTAGCAGAAAATATGCCCAGTTCTGACTTAAACCTCCAACAACACCTATTACAGCATACTGGTAGCTTATTTACCAAGTTGCCAATCAGCCCTGATTTTTGGCCCAGTTTCAACAGTAGTGGACCCCAAAAACTGGACAGCTATTAGAGCGCTTTCCGTAGTTAAGCACCCATCCTGACTGTCGATTGATTGTATACCGCATGATGAATATGTAAAGCAATGTCGGTGACTTCAAGTAGAACGAAGGTGGCTGCATGTATTGAAGGTGAAAAGACCAGATCAATCCCAGTAACAAACTCATATCCAGCAGAATTGACAAAACCAGAACCCGATGACGTGTTGTGATCGTTTTGTTCATGACGACATCAGCATCTTTCCGGTAAAGCAGTAGTTGAGCTATTTTTCTGACACAGTATCTTTATTGTTATGCAGGTCACAGGCTCGCTTGTAGGGTCCCATTAAAAATAAAACCAGGATGACCACCAGCATTGCCAACGATGCATAACACAATGGTACTGAGCCGTTGGAAACGCCCCGAATACCACCACCAGAGGTTGGGCAAACACCGCCGCCTGACGTTATTTCAGCAATTGAGCCGAGCAATGCGATCACAAACGCTGTACCCCATCCGGCGCAGAAAAAGTAATGCTTACAGCCATTGTGCCGAATCATGACCGAGGTAATCATTAGCCCATACGCTACTAGTACAACATAGCAAATAGGGATTATCCCAACCTGTGGGCAGCTGCTCCCACTAAAATTGGCAATGCTGACTTTAAGTGCACCTATAAAACCTGCAGCCAGTAATACCAACAAGGCGGTATCTATGATATTGAATGTCTTCATTGTTTCTGTCCTGTGTACCGTTGGTTTATATCTCGAGCAGTTCGTTACGGAATTCACCGCTAAGTTCCTGCATGGGACTGTTTAGTCTGTCAACACTCACGTTTGTGGCCTTGTTATCGCCAAGACCGAAGATGAGAATGTGCGATTGATCAGAGACCAAGCCCTCACCAACGACAAAGGTTTGGATCAAGGTTGTCCCATCATCAAGAGTGACGCTCACCTCAGTGCCTACAGAGTCAACCGTATTGGGTAATTTAATTTTAAGAAAACCCTGGTCCCCACCTTTACTGAGAAACACTTTTTGTTTTCCTAGCAAATTGACATGCACCAGGTCCGGGTATCCATCCTGGTTAAAATCTGCTGTCAATGGCGTTATGCCAAATGCACGATTTTGCACGCCAGATTTGTCTCCAGCCTCCATAAATATCCCGTCTTCAGATTGCAGCAAGAAGCGCCCATCCAATCGCCACATCGGTACCTTGTGTAACGGCCACCCTTCATAATTTTCTGAGACCACCAGATCATCACGCCCGTCAAGATTGAAATCCTCAAACACAGCCCCCCAGGAGAATTCGAAATCAGCCAGTTGTAAGTCAACCGCGCTGTCAGTGAAAGCAAAGTCTCCCTGATTATCGAACATCAACCACTCCTGGTGTAAAACCTGGTCTTCACGCAGGTCACCGCGCACCAGTGAAGAGGGTACCGTTGAACCCACATTCGAAAAGAAGAAATCAGGCAACCCGTTGTTCTTCAAATCGGTAACAGCTATGCCCATGGGATAAGCAAAATAATCGCTGGTAGGATTGGACATGTTTTCAAACTTTAGGTCTCCCTTGTTTTTCCAGGTTCTAACCTGGCCGGTATCATGGGCAACCACTAAGTCTTCCAACTTATCGTTGTCCACATCAATAAAAATGGCCTGGAATGTATTGTGCTGATAGAACATACCAGCCTCTTCAGTGATGTTTTTAAAGGTGTCATCACCAGTGTTAAGGTACAACGCACTAACGCCGCCATAGGTCATATTGAATATGGTTTCACCCTGAACGTACTTCCGGGCAATATAGCCAGAGACATACATGTCGTACATACCATCACGGTTGATATCACCAACGGCGACCGACAGAGGCACTGTTTCCTTATCCAGATTTAGGTCCAGTTTTTTACCCGTGAACTTTCCATTGTTATTTTGGTAATAATAAACACCGGACTGGCGTGTAACGAGCATGTCGGTGTCGGAATCCCCATCAAAATCGAGCGATACGGCACTAAATGTCTTGTCAGGGGTATCCTTACGCCATTCGGTCTGTGCGGTAATATCCTCAAATCGTCCGCCCTTAACCAAATCCGGTGCGAAGCGAAAAAATACATCCTGCTGGTCGATTCCACCACCAAAAAAAAGCTCCTCCACGCCATCGTTGTCGATGTCTATTACGGCACTCGCAGCAAAAGGTAAAGTCAACAGCTTGTCGTAACTGGGCACAAAATCAATAAGCTGTTCATCAAATTCAGGAATAACCATTCCTTGTAAATTCACTGGGTATGGGTTGGCTCGATCTTGAGCGGCCAACCAGGTCAAGCTGATCAACAGACCTGCCACTAGCAGGACAATGAACATAACGATAGATCGCAATAACAGTCGGATACTCATAATTTTAGTTTTTCCCTCAGAAGTGTTGATGATCTAATCATTGATTTTCACGCTCTTTTCTCTGTGCCGCAAAAGAGAAGCAAAAAGACAACGCAAAGAAAATAAAGAAAGCCACGTTCAGTGCGATGGGCATGGTGTGTTTACCCATTACAGGTACAACCACAAACAAGATAAAGTTAGCGATAATTAATACGATCGGATTGAACACTGCCATCCAACGCGGGTAATGTGAACGGCCACTGAGGGCCAGCCAGATTATAATTCCTGACAAAATCAAGGTGGTAAATCGAATGATTTGAAGTAGAGTTTCATAACGCAGATCATATAACTCGATCAGCTGAATTACTTCAGCAGATTCAGGTAACTGCACCAGAGCTGACACACTGGCGCGGGAACCGATCCACACAACCCCAACCATAAACCCAAACGACCCGACTAGAAATGCTATAAATGCCCATCGACTGTTTGCTGGGCGAAGCATCTGATAGATGTGATAGCAACCTATTGGGTACAGTGCAGCACCAAAAACACCAAAAAAATGCCCAACGGTTGAGCGGTTAGTGGAAATTCCGCTCATAAAATCATAACCACCTGACGTGAAACGCGCTAATGCATCGTAATGCAATAAATATTCGCCTATACCGACCAGCACAGCCGCCATAATTCCTGCAATGGCTGTCCCTACAATATGATTCTGCACAGATGTTCTCCAATTGAATTTAGTGCTGATAGCCCATCAGACTGTATAATGTCAGGAGTACGCTTAAGTCTAGACACGCACTTTGATAGGTGCAGCAATATTCACTAGATGCCCACCAACGGCAATTGGTTACGCTAACACTGAAATTAATTCACCCATATTTCAATGATCAATCAAGCCTGTCTAAAAGATACTGGCAGAAAACAGGACAAAAACTGATTCGTGAACGCTGCTCCGAGTCAGAATGCCCCTACAACTGATGCGTAACAATGAGTATACGACGGGAAGATCCACTGCCTGATCACGAATTGCTCGTCAGGCAAAACATTGGCTGGATGCTACTTTTAGCACAACGAACCCTGGGTAATCACTGTGATTTAGCCGAGGACGCAGTTCAAAATGCGTTTATAAACGCCTTTCGCTCGCTAGAGAAATTACAGGATCCCTCCAAGCTTACGGCATGGCTACATCGAATTACGATCAACTCGGCATTAATGGAATTGCGTAAACAGCGCCGCCAGGCAGAGCAGCCCATAGACGAGTTGTTGCCTGAATTCGACCAGAATGAATGTAGGCTGGAAGAGCGATGGTCCTACTTGGCTCGCACCGAGAATGTGGTGGAAAGTCACCAAATGCGGGCCTTGATAAGAATTTCCTTGGAAAAATTACCAAAGAACTATCGCATCGTCTTGCACTTACGTGACATCGAAGGATATAGCACTAATGAAGTAGCCAGTCTGCTGGAGATGACATCTTCCAATGTCAAAATACGTTTGCACAGAGCCCGATCGGCAATGAAAAATCTGATTGAACCTCTTCTGCGCGGGGAAATAAACTAGTGTCAAAGCAACCGAAGCCCGGAATCAGGCGCTGGATTAAGGGCCAGATGATGAAGCGCATTCACGGCATGATCACCTGCGTGGAGTTTGAAGAGTTTATAGCTTTGTACATTGAAGGTGAACTCTCCCAACGGCAACTAAGCACATTTAACTTACATTTAAAAATGTGTAGGGAATGCCGAGAATACCTAACAGCTTATCGACGTACCAAGGAAATCATTCAGGCTAGCGCCACATACAGTGAGGCGCTCGACCCATCGGCAGTTCCTGAGGACTTGGTAAAAGCAATACTAGCTGCCAAGGAAGCTTGACAGACTCACCTAGTGATTTCTTCCAATTGTTGAGTGAGTTTATTACGAAATGTCTTTTATTGAATCAGTGCTGCTGATGGTGATAGGAAGGCCAAGAAGCCGTTATCAGCAATATCTTTCAAAATAGCATTCAACTTAACAAAGCTACTATGGCGCTAATGCCTATGTCAAATCCACAAAACATTACTCTATCAATACAAAACTAGTTTTCTATATCCTGCGAATTTGTTGTCATCGCATCAACCAACGCAAATTCCAAGTTTTCCAAATCACACAGCCGCAAGTTTTGACAAACTTTACTCGCTCTTTCCAACGATGCATGCCTACCTTGCTCTGGCAATTCTGAATCTGTCTCAAGACAGGAGCGTATGATGTCAGGGAATTTTGCGGGATGAGCGGTCGCAAGACAGATAATTTTTGTTTTTTCTGGAAGAGAATCTTTGAATGAGTTTGCCGCAGCCACGGCTACTGCCGTGTGTGGGTCGAGCAGGTATCCATCGTTGTTTTCGAATGTAGTCTTCACCGTGGCTTTAGTTTGAACATCAGTAATCGCTATTGACTCGAAGCCGTGCTGGATAGCAGCGAGAGTGTCTGAATCAAGGCTTACCTGCCCATTAGTCTGGAATTCGTCCATCCACGATGCTAACTTTTTACTATCACTACCCGAGGTGAAATATAAATATCGCCAGAAGTTGTAAGGCACAACGATATCAATGGCCGACGACATCGTTTGTACAAGATCTTTCTTAGCTAGAACGCCACTCGATATGACAGTATGCAGTGCTTGGTTTACATTATTGGCACATATAAACTTCTTTACCGGCAGTCCCATAGAGCGAGCTAAATAACCGCCAAATAAGTTACCGAAGGCGCCGCTCGGGACAGAAAATGCAACTTCGTCTCCAAGCGTCTCTACCACGCGAAAGTACCCATGGAAATAGTGCACTGACTGCACCATCACTCTGCACCAGTTTATTGAATTGACACTGGAGAGATTCACTTTCTCTCTTAGCTCATGATTTTTGAATAACTTCGCTACGACAAAATCTAAATCATCTCCGCCATCAGTGCAATTTTCTACGCCTACAGGGTGAACGTTACTTGCATTCAATGTCGTCATCTGTCGTGCCTGTTCCTCGGTTATCATTCCTCGAGGAAAAAGTGGCCAGCAATCTATCGTCTTTTTTCCTACTGCTGCCCAAGCTGCTGCTGGTCCGGTATCTCCTGTTGTCGCAAGCACAATAGAAAGATGACCCCCTTTTTTTTCTAACAAATAGTCCATGACATTTATTAGAAATCCCATAGCGACGTCTTTAAACGACAGCGTTGGTCCGTGAAACAGCTCCATAACAACAATTCGGTTGTTCTCACACAGGGATACCAGATCAACGACGTCAGGACGTTCGAAACTGCTGTAGCTATCTTCAATAAGAGTCTTTAAATCAGCGTCGGGAATAATGGAGCGAGGTATGAATAACGATAGAATTTCAAACGCAAGGTCGGTAAAGCTTAGAGTAGACCAGCTTTGAAATTGATCCTCAGAAATTCTAGGGATATTTTCAGGGACGAATAGTCCGCCATCTGCAGCGAACCCACTCAATACAACCTCATCGAAAGCTACTGGGGATATTCCGCCTTTGGTGCTCACGTACTTAATCATCGATACCTCATTTTCTATTACACAAATTATCTACATGCCAGAGCATCTTAATTGTAGCCAAAATCATCCTTAAGTTACTGTAAAGTCCGAGGCTAGAGCACCTCTGTGATCGTCACTGCGCGCGCTACCAGTGCGTTGCCAGCACTAACTGCAATAAATAGAGGCAAAATGTAGTCTGGATTTCGCGGACCTCACTAATTGGGTCAAGGACCGCACAGCTTGAGCTTACATTAATTATTGGCTAGCTCACTACTCTCGAAATTTTGTGCTGCATTATCTATGTGTAGTTGCGCAACTGGTTAACGCAGTTTTCTTTTCAAGGGGTAAATCTGATATCTTCCTTCGCTGGAGAGCCGCATATCACTTTCCAATGGTGCGTCTCATTCTGCCAGGAGTATCCGGCAACAATGCCAGTGCTGCTTGTTTCCTATATTCGTTGACGGTGGAGTTGCACTTACGAATTGTATTTGCCTCATTTAACAGGAGATATTAATGAAGTTTTTATCAGTCAAATCAATGGCTATAGGTGCTTTCGCCATATTTAGTACGCTAAACGTATCGGCAGAAACCATCCGTGTGGGTATGGAGTGTACGTACGCCCCGTTCAACTATAAGACTGCAGAAGGGGATTTGGCAGGCTACGATGTTGATGTTGCTAATGGTGTAGCCGCAATAATCGGTGCAGACTTCGAATACGTCTGTCAAGAGTGGGATGGCATGATTCCCGCGCTGTTGGCAAACAAATTTGACCTCATCATTGCGTCAATGTCCATAACCGAAAAGCGCATGGAAAAAATTGATTTTTCGGGACCTTATCGCTTCTCTACTGGCCAGATAATTGGATCCAAAAAAACCGAAACAAATTTATTTGATGATGCAGGTGACCCAATTGCAGAGAACTTTAATGGCTTGAAAGTAGGCCTGGAGCGAGCAACAACCTACGCTAGCTGGTTCGCTGAGAAGCTACCCGGTGCCGATGTTGTTCTCTATGACAATTCAGAGTCGATCTATCTTGATCTCCAGAATGGACGTGTCGATGTCATCATGACTAATCCAATGAAAGCGCATCTTAAATTTCTGGCGAACGAAGAAGGCGCGGGATACGAATTTAAGGGCCCAGTTGTTGATGAAGAGAAATTCTTCGGAATCGGCGTAGGTATCGGAATGCGTCAAGGTCAGGATGAGCTGAAAGAAAAGCTGAACAGTGCGCTAAAGGATCTGATCAATTCGGGTGAATTGGAAAGTTATGCCAAGAAAATCTTTCCTTTCAAACTTCACAAAGCTGAATGGGGACAGTAGTCAACTAGACCAATCGGGGCGTAAAATATATTTTTCGCCCTGATTGGACTATCAAAGCAGTCAGTTCCACTAATGAAAGGAAATTGATTTGGAAGTATTAGACGGTTGGTGGGATGACTACTATTGGGGCGCACTCATTGTCGCCAAGGTGTTTATCGCATCCGTGTCCCTAATGATTCTGTTTGGACTCATAGGGGCTGGGGCCAAGCTTTCTGATAATCGTGTTGCTCAGAAGATTGGGGGCGCCTACACGGTAATATTTAGAGGCACGCCGGAAATACTGGTAATACTACTGCTGTATTACGGTTCAGCGATTGTCTTAACATCGATAGTGCAAGTATTCAATCCTGACGTTCGATTTGTCGATGTCCCACCTTTTTGGGCTGGCACAATCGCAATTGCGCTCATAGTGGGCTCCTATGCAACTGAAACGTTTCGCGGTGCCTTTCTGGGTGTAAATCCTGGCAGTGTTGAGGCCGCCAGAGCCCTCGGTATGTCCAGCCTTCAAACATTTATCTACATTCGGATTCCCGAGATGTGGCGAATCGCGTTGCCACCCTTTGGCAATCACATGTTGTCGTTAATTAAGGACACCGCCCTCATTTCAATTATTGGCCTGAACGAAACTTTGTTTGTCGCTAAGCAGGCCATCACCGTAACTGGTAAACCCTTCACCATGTACATTGTGGTGGGCCTGATATACCTGGGTTTTTCAACCATCATCACCTTAACCATCATGGGCGTTGAAAAGTATGGCAACCGCACGACGGTAGGCGCACGATGAGTTTCGACCTGAATCTTATTGTCGAAAGCTTGCCGCTGATGTTGGCAGGTATCGGGATTACATTGAAACTGTTATTGGTATCCGGCTTATTGGGCCTGATACTAGCTATCCTGCTTCTGCTGATGAGAATTAGCGGTAAGTTCTATCTTAATTGGGTGGCCCAGGTGTATATCTACGTTTTTCGAGGTACCCCCATATTAGTGCAGATTTTTATTATCTACTACGGTTTGCCACAGTTTGAAGAAGTACGTGAGAGCATATTCTGGAGTATTTTACGTGAGCCCACTGGTTGTGCCATTCTGGCATTGACTCTTAATACTGGCGCCTATGTATCAGAAATTCTTCGTGGCGGCGTACTTAGTGTCGATAAAGGATTACTCGAAGCAGGATCCGCTTTAGGCATGTCTGCCAAACATAAGTTTATATACATAACGGCACCGCTTGCAACGCGCATATCATTGCCTGCCTACAGTAATGACGTTATTAGTTTATTGAAATCCACTGCATTAGCTAGCACGATTACCATTGCTGACATGACTGGGATCGCGCGTACCATCGTCGCTGATACCTACGCGCCGTATGAAATTTTCATATCATTAGCGATTATATATATGATTTTTACGCTCGGGATACAAAAGCTCTTTGGTTTGATTGAAAGATACCTGAGTCGTTACACCCGGCGAGAGGAATAGCGTGAACGATAACAATAATAAACCTTTGATAGAAATGATCGGGATTGACAAATATTTCGGTGGTTTTCAAGCTCTAAAAAACATTGACCTTGTTGTACACAAAAGCGAGAGAATCGTTGTGTGTGGACCATCTGGCTCTGGAAAATCTACTCTAATTCGCTGTATTAATCGCCTTGAAAAACACAATGCCGGGACAATCACTATCGACGGTATCGAGCTAACCGATAAAGTCGAAGATATAGATGCTGTTCGACGAGAAGTTGGGATGGTGTTTCAGAGTTTCAATCTTTTCCCCCACATGAGCATTGTTAAAAATTTGATGATTGCACAGCGGCTGGTGCGTAAAACATCAAAACAGGAAGCGCGAGAAGTTGCGATGCACTACCTTGAACGCGTAAAAATTCCAGAGCAGGCTGAAAAATACCCTATTCAGCTCTCGGGTGGTCAACAACAACGAGTCGCTATTGCACGGGCGTTGTGTATGAAACCAAAAATTATTCTATTCGATGAGCCAACTTCAGCTCTTGATCCTGAGATGATCAATGAAGTGCTCGACGTTATGGTCGATCTTGCTGAAGAAGGTATGACCATGATTTGTGTCACCCATGAAATGGGATTTGCTCGCTCGGTAGCGGATAGAGTTATTTTTATGGACCAAGGAGAGATAGTGGAACAAGCCAAACCGGCTGAGTTCTTCGATAGCCCTAAAAATGAGCGTACCCAAGCCTTTCTCAAGCAAATCCTTACTCATTGAGAAAAAGGTGCTAGAACGTTAAACCGCCCAACTTTTGAGTCTCTGCCGCAACTCAAGTTTTGCCTGAGGTTTTGACCTCAGGACTATTTGCAGTCTTCTCCCGAAGATTATATCCTTCTAAATTTGCCTTAAGGCGTGACTTACTGCCTTTGCAATTTTTACATCCTGCACGGCAACGCCTGTTAGGTCTGCTACAGTCAGTTGATCCTCAGACATTCGAATTCGATTGCCGCTTTTTATGGCGCTACCTAGTTCAATCACCCTGTCCATTTCCAGGTCACCTTTTACTAATGCCTGGTATATTTCACCGCGTTCTTGACACTGTATCAGGCTATCCGCAATTACAATGTCAGCGGCACCAAGAATTTTTGCATCCAGCTCCTGCTTATGTGCGGTATCGGATCCAATCGCTGTGATGTGCGTTCCAGGTTTTATCTGATTGGCTTGGATCAGCGGTGTGTTTGAAGGTGTGGTCATTAAAATAAGATTGCTGACATCGGTTACTGCAGCTGAATCTCGCGTTGTGTGCACATCATATCCATCCGCTTCCATATCGCAACTGTAGGCCTCCAGACTCTCTTCAGAACGCCCCCATACAACGATCTGTTTACAGTCAGTCACAGATTTTAGAATCTGCACCTGCATTCTAGCCATGACGCCAGTACCGTAAACACCAATTGCTGTGATTTTTTCAGGGGCCATGTATCTAGCTACAATTTCTCCAGCAACGGCCGTTCTTACGTTTGTTAGAAAGCCT
>JBLIIE010000131.1:0-14316 GCA_047634635.1 Granulosicoccus sp.
AGAAACTGCGCTGAACGACGCGGCACAGGCAACACTTGCACGCGTAGGTCTCGCTGATCGCGCTCATATTCTGGCTGCTAACCTTTCACACGGTGAGCTTCGGCTGCTGGAACTTGGGATTGCGCTCGCAGGTAACCCAAAGTTTTTGTTGCTCGATGAACCGATGGCAGGTCTTGGCCGCACAGAAAGTGCAGCACTTGTCACTCTGTTGTTGGAGTTACGCAAGACCTTACCCATGCTGCTCGTCGAACATGACATGGATGCGATTTTCAAACTGGCTGATGTGGTTTCGGTGCTCGTCGATGGCCGCATTGTCGCCGTTGGTTCACCCGATGAGGTGCGTGCCAATCCAGCTGCTCGCGCCGCCTATCTCGGGGACGTGACCCAATGACCCAGATTCTGGATCCAGGTCCGGCTCCACTTATCACCATCACCGATCTGCACGCAGGCTATGGAAACGCTCAAGTGCTTTTTGGTGTAAACCTCGACATTACCACAGGCCAGGTCAGCACGCTGATGGGCCGTAACGGTATGGGCAAGACGACGACAGTTCGATGTCTAATGGGCCTGCTGAAACCGTCTGCTGGGCAAATCAACATCCGTGAACACGACATAACGGGGGCTGCCCCTTATCGCGTTGCGCAGGCTGGCGTTGGACTAGTTCCCGAGGGGCGACATGTCTTTCCTTCGTTGAGTGTTAGCGAAAACCTGCGCGCTACCGCACGTGCCTCGAAGAACGGTTGGACCGAGGATCTTATCTATGATGCCTTTCCACGGCTCGGACAGCGGCGCCGCAACTTAGGCTTTCAATTGTCTGGCGGCGAACAGCAAATGCTTGCCATCGGACGTGCGCTGATGACCAACCCCGATGTGCTGATCCTGGACGAAGCCACCGAAGGGCTGGCACCCATGATACGGACAGAGATCTGGACAATGCTTGCTCGACTAAAGCGCGATGGCCTATCGATACTGTTGATCGATAAAAACCTCGATGAGCTTTCCCGCATATCGGATCGTTACTTTGTTATTGAGAAGGGCGAAATTGTATGGAAAGGCAGTGCCGCGAACTTTGATGAGGACCGCGCTACTGTAGAGCAATACTTGCATCTATAATACGATGGCCTTTTGTGTAATACATCATCCAACAAACGCACGCGTAATAGCACTTTCAGATTCTTTCAGGCCTTCAATGACTGTAAAGTGATTGTGGTCGCCATCAATCACACACTGCGTTACGGCGTCCAACCCTTCCCACATTTGCGCGAT
Source organism: Granulosicoccus sp. (assembly GCA_047634635.1). Taxonomy (GTDB): domain Bacteria; phylum Pseudomonadota; class Gammaproteobacteria; order Granulosicoccales; family Granulosicoccaceae; genus Granulosicoccus. Next base: position 1,267 of record JBLIIE010000131.1, read on the forward strand.
AATTTGCGCTTGGCGAATGAATTCTGGTCGTTCATGGCCACCGACCCACGCGGTTAAAGATGGGTTGCCGTTGGGTAGTTTTAAGGTAGCACTTTCGAGCGTTGCTTCTACAATATCGAGCTTCAAAGTATCGTTCATTTTGGTATGCAGCAACGGACGTAAATCGTGTAGCCCACTGATCGATATCGTGTGTTCAATACGGGCTGAAACATCGGCATGCAAAGGTGTGTCCTGGCACAACATTCGGGTTACCAAGTGACCGCCTGCAGAATGCCCTGCCAGTCTAATAGGTCCATCAATATGTTCAGCAGCGATTCCTATAGCGGCGCCAACCTGTTTCGTCATGCTACTAATCCGGGCCTCCGGTGCCAATGTATAGCTCGGCATGCACACCGCCCAACCCAGAGCCCTTGCACCTTCAGCAAGATCAGTCCAGTAAGACTTGTCTAGCCTCATCCAATAACCACCGTGTACAAATACTGCAAGCCCGGTAGGTGTGCTATCTGGCCAAATAATGTCGCAGCGCTCTCTTGCATGGTCTCCGTATGCAATCTCTTCAATACGTACGTCGCCGTTGCGATACGCTGCAGCACGCTCAGCCCAAAAATTTGGCAATGCATTGGAATTCGGGACATGCGCCATGTTAGCGAATGCGTCGTCCCAATCTCTTGTCGGCTGGATCTTCATAACATTACTCGACTTGGTATTGTGGGGCAGACTTGAGAAATCGTCCGTACGCGGAGGCTTCTGGATATTTAAATTGTTCAGCCAACATATCGCGCTTAACTTCACAGACTGAAACGAAATCGAAATCTTCACTCCATTCATGACTGCCTGCGACTAGCGACAATGTCCAACCAGGCTTACCATCGGTCCGACGCTGCATGTCGGCGACCGTGGTATTCAAACGAAAGAGACGAATAAGCTTGTGCTTTGCGGCATAGGAATGCAGATATGCGTGTACCTGAGGACCCTTCGGCCACTCAGGATAATCTGCAGGCATCGGGTGATCGGTATAGTGGTACAAATCTTTTGGTGACTGTGTCTGTACATCAGGATAACTTCGAGACAACTCCCACACGCCTCCGAAATCATGACTTCTTTCAAATCCGACAACCCGATGACCGCGCTCATCAAAGGCTTTAGCCGCTGCAAGTCCGCTGACACCACCGCCGATAATGGCAACTGTCCTGCGCTTACTCATCTCTAGCCCCCACTACTCTGCAGGAGGTGGTAGAAAGTCGACTTCGTGAAGCGCAGATAACCGAACTAATTCTGCTGGGTCGGTTACGCCATCGAGCTGTTTGAACAAGTCAAACAATTTACGGGCTGGGGCCACTCCAAAAACACAGGTAGCCTCTTTGCCGGAGCGATTAAAAATACCGTGCGCCTCTCCCATAGGCATACAGACAGTGTCGCCTGGGCCAGCCTTATGTACGTCTCCGAGGAATTCGATTTCTAGATCACCTTCGATAATAACGATCCATTCGTCTTGGGTTGTGTGTATGTGTGGTGGCACGAAAGTGTCTGCAGGCATTGTTGCGTGCCAAACGAACGCATTCGGACTTAGCAGTTTTGGCACATAGGTCTGCCCTACAACATTCCAAGATAAGCCATCAATACCCGTTGCCGCTGAAGTAATACCTTTTTTCATTTTGTAGCTCCGTTGTTGTCCAAGTGTTAATTGATAAAACCGTCATGCAGTTACACTAATTTACTTTACGTTTTTTTGGAAAACAGCTGTTGCCTCAATTTCCACTAAAGCTTTGTCTTCAACAAGACCTGCAACAATCACCATCGTCATGGCTGGAAAATGACGCCCCAGGACACGTCGGTACACTTCACCAACCTCTTTCTGACGAGCTACATATTCGCGTTTGTCAGTAACAAACCAAGTCAAACGAACTAGATCGGTAGTGGCTCCACCCGCTTGCTCAACGACTGCAACAATGTTTCTAAGCGCTTGCTCCATTTGGCCAATGAAATCATGGGTTTCAAACACTTGTTGCGCATTCCAACCTATCTGTCCACCGACAAAAAGATGTCCGTCTGGTGTCGTAACACCATTCGCGTAGCCTTTGGCCTTTGCCCAGCCTTCGGGTTGTATCACTTCATTAGGCACTATGCCTCTCCTTAAAATTGGACTTCTTGCTTTAACAAAAAACGTTGTATTTTTCCCGTTGCAGTTTTCGGCAACGAGTCACAAAAGACTACTGAGCGTGGATATTTATAAGGAGCGATTACAGCCTTTACGTAATCCTGCAAAACTATTCTAGTTTCGTCTGAGCGCGCCACATCGTCTTTGAGAACTATATGCGCTTGAACTACTGATCCACGTTGCTCGTCTGGTGCTCCAATTACCGCACACTCGCTAACGAACTGATGACCAAGCAGAGCTGCTTCAACTTCAGGGCCAGCAATGTTATAGCCACCGGAGATGATCATGTCGTCGTTGCGAGCAGCAAAATGCAGATAACCCTCCTCATCCATCATGAAACTATCACCCGTTACATTCCAGCCGTCAACAACGTAGTTAAGCTGCCGATCATCCGCCATGTAACGACATCCAGTTGGCCCCCGAACCGCCAAGCGCCCAACAGTCCCAGGTGGCACTGTGTTGTCATCCATATCAATAATTTTTACTTCGTAGCCAGTAACTGGTTTACCAGTGCACGCCGGTTTGTGATCATCAAATCGGTTCGAGATAAAAATATGAAGCATTTCTGTGGCGCCGATACCATCAAGCATTGGCTTCCCAGTCTTTTCGATCCATTCGTTATAAACAGGAGCTGGCAGGGTTTCGCCTGCTGAAACAGCGGCCCGCAAGCTGGATAAATCTGCACCATCGTTCATAGCGGTTAACATTGAGCGATAAGCTGTTGGCGCTGTAAGGCAAACAGTTGCTTTGTATTTTTCAATAATTTCAATCATATTTGCCGGACTGGCAGCTTCGAGCAGCGTGGCAGTGGCACCGAAGCGTAAGGGAAAGATCGCTAGACCGCCAAGTCCGAATGTGAACGCTAGCGGAGGGGAGCCAACAAACACATCGTCGGGCTTTACACCTAATACTTCCTTTGCATAGCCATCAGCAATAATCAGCAGATCTCGATGGAAATGCATGGTGACCTTAGGTGTTCCAGTGGTACCCGATGTGAAGCCCAACAAAGCTACATCGTCTCGGCCAGTTTGCACACAGTCAAACTTCACAGATTTATCAAGAGCCAGTCGATCAAGTTCAGCATCATGATTCGACGTGCCGTCAAAACCAACAACCGATTTAAGATGCTCATTGCTATCGGCAAAGGCTGTGACTTCATCCATTAGACGAGTATCGCAAAGCACGTGAGTGACTTTAGCCATATCCACAATCTGTTCAATTTCTTTAGCTCTCAGCATGGGCATAGTATTTACCACCACCGCACCGACTTTTGTAGCCGCTAGCCAGCAGGCAACCATAGCCGGGTTGTTTGCTGATCGAATTAGGACCCGATTACCCGGTTTCACATTGAGATCTTCAACCAACACGTTAGCCAAACGGTTGGTCCAATCTGTGAGTTCTTTATAGGTGCGGCGTCGGCCGTTGCCGATTAAGGCGGTATTATCGCCATGACCCTCAGCGACCATTTTGTCCGTAAGTTCTGCACCTACATTTATATGTTCGGGATAAGTGAACCTATCCAGTATGAACTCAGGCCACTGGTCAGTCGGTGGTAGGCTCTCACGCGAAAATGTATCAGTATGTGCTGTTGGACCAAGCATCGCTATTGTCCTCTATGTGCGGATAGTGTTTGCCTTGCAATGATGATTTTTTGAACATCAGATGCGCCTTCGTAAATACGAAGCGCACGAATTTCACGATAAAGCGATTCGACTTTGTTTCCATATCGCACACCATCACCGCCATGCAACTGTACTGCTTGATCAATGACTTTTTGCGCTTGATCGGTTGAGAAGAGTTTTGCCATTGCCGCTTCGCGGGTAATGCGAGGTGCACCAGAATCTTTAAGCCATGCGGCGCGATAGATAAGCAATGCACTGGCATCAACATTGACCGCCATATCCGCAATGTGTCCCTGCACCATTTGCAGATCGAACAAGGGTGAACCTTGAATCTTACGTTCAGTGCATCGATCCAAGGCCTCGTCCATCGCCCGACGAGCGAAACCCAACGCAGCCGCAGCAACAGTGGACCGGAAGACATCTAGAACCGACATGGCGATCTTGAAGCCTTCACCGGATTGCCCCAGCAAAGCACTTTTTGGTACGCGGCAATCGCAAAATTTTAGTGTCGCTAACGGGTGCGGCGCAATCGTCTCCAAACGTTCTGTAATGCTAAGCCCAAGTGTGTCGGCTGGCACAATAAAGGCAGAAAGTCCTTTGGCACCAGGAGCATCCCCAGTGCGCCCAAACACTGTGTACACATCAGCAATACCGCCGTTAGATATCCAGGTTTTTTCACCATTCAAAACATAGCTATCACCATCATCAACAGCTGTCATAGTCGAGTTTGCAACATCAGAACCGGATTGAGGTTCAGTCAATGCGAATGCAGAAATGGCGGTCCCTGTGCGGGTTTTGGGAAGCCATTCTGTCTTCTGTTCTGTCGTTCCAAACAGAGAGATAGCTCCCGTTCCCAATCCTTGCATAGCAAAAGCAAAATCAGCTAAACCATCATGACGTGCAAGCGTTTCGCGGATAATACAAAGCGTGCGTACATCGAGCCTGGACGTCTCATCCACAGGGTCGACCCCACTGTAGGCAGCCCAACCAGAGTCACCGAGCGCTTTGACGAGCGATTGACATGCAGCGTCAGTGTTACTGTGATCCACAGAGCTAAGATGCTCAGTCGCCCATGCATCCAGCTCACCAGCAAGCAGGCGATGCCGGTCTTCGAAAAAGGGCCAGGCAAGAAATGTTTTGTCAGCCATTAATCCCCCTTAAATGCTGGTTTGCCTTTATTTACAAAAGCATTAAAGGCTCGCTTGAAATCTTCGGTTTGCATGCACAGAGCCTGTGCCTGTGCCTCGGCCTCTATCGCTTGGTCTACTGACATCGACCATTCCTGTTGCAGCATGGTCTTAGTCATCATGTGCGCAAAATTCGGACCTGAGGCAATTTGGGTCGCTAGTGACAAAGCCTCTGCGTCAAGAGATTTGGCTTCAACTAACTTGCTATAAAATCCCCAGCGCTCACCCTCAGCAGCAGTCATGGAACGTCCGGTATAGAACAATTCAGCTGCCCTACTCTGTCCGATAATGCGCGGCAAGATGGCGCACGCGCCCATATCACAACCCGCCAGGCCCACACGTGCAAACAGAAAAGCGGTTCTTGCCTGAGGTGTGGCTAGGCGAAGATCTGACGCCATCGCTATGATGGCGCCCGCGCCGACGCAGACTCCGTCAACCGCCGCTATAACAGGCTTGCCACAATTGATAATCGCTTTGACCAGATCCCCAGTCATGCGTGTAAAACCCAGTAACTCCTTCATGGACATCTGAGTCAATGGACCGATGATGTCATGGACATCGCCACCAGAGGAAAAATTACCTCCGTTTGATCCAAATACAACCACATTCACATCGTCGCAATTTTTAAGATTATGAAACCAGTCACGCAGTTCCGCATAGCTTTCAAAAGTCAGAGGATTCTTCCTATCCGGACTGTTGAGCGAAAGATGTGCAATGTCGTGTTCAATTGAGCAATTGAAATGGGTAACGTTGCTGCTACATCGAGTCATGGTCAGTCATCCTCTTTTCGAACTGTCGGGACAGCCTTATCGAGCAGTTGCATCATCTTCTCAGCTTCATCTAGCGGAACGCTGGAGAGCAAATCACTAACCCATTGTTCGTGTTGCTCTGCTTGGCGATTAAACTCTTCTTTGCCACGCTTGGTCAGGCAAACTAATAGCGCACGCCGATCACCAGGCACCGAGCCGCGGATGATAGAGCCGTCCTGCACGAGTCGATCAACGATGCCAGTAACATTGCCGTTAGAGACTTTAAGAACGCCCGATAATTCGCTCATTTTCATGCCCTTGGGGTATCGATAAAGAGCCGCCAGAACATCAAATCGTGGCAAAGTAGAATCAAATTCCCTGCGAAGATTTTCACGCAGCTTTCCTTCAATGCCTCGCGACACCTTCAAAAGTCGTAGCCACAGACGAAGTCTTGTCTTACCAGGATCTTCCTGAGGCAACTGCTTAGACTTAGGCGTCATACCTCTCCACCGTTAATAGAAATTGCCTGGCCATTAACAGAACTAGTGTTATCGCTTGCTAACCAAATTACGGTAGATGCCACCTCACCTACCTGGATAAAGCGCTTCATTGGATTGCCTGAGCGCAGATTTTTGGCAGCCTCTTCCGAGGACATACCGGTTTTCTGGACAATGTTGGCAATCGATGCATCCAGCATTGGCGTTTCAATGAAACTCGGGCAAATAGAATTGACCGTGATACCCGTTCTTGCCAATTCAATCGCAAGCGAGCGCGTCAGACCGATAACCGCATGTTTCGCAGCACAGTAAGTCGACACATAAGGGTAACCTTTCAATCCAGCAGAAGACGCAACAGCGATCATCCGCCCCCACCCTTCGCTTTTCATATCGGGCAAACAAGCTTGCCAAAGGTTGAATACACCTTTCACGTTCACATCCATCACCGATGCAAGATCGTCCACGTTCATCGCCGCAAAGGGTTTGCTCACCGCCGCGCCTGCATTTGCAACTGCGATAGTGATAGGACCGTGATCTTTTTTTGCTTGAACTATTGCTGCATCAACAGACTTTCGATCCGTGACATCGCAAGTAATCGACAACGCACCAATAGCGTCGGCCACCGTGTTTAACGGTGCTTCGCGGCGCCCGAGAATGGTCACCTTTGAACCTGCGGACGCAAAGTGCTTAGCAATTTCGGCACCCACGCCTGTACCACCGCCGGACACCACCACATGCCTAACCTTAGCGCTCATGACTTACCTGCTGACATCTGTGCTTCACGCTCCGCCAAACGCCATGCTTGATCTCTTCCAGCTTCATAGGGCTGTGGCCATTTCTCGGACCGATCACCCAATTGCGTGCCAGCATGCAGCGTCCAATACGGGTCTGCCAGATGTGGACGTGCCAGACAAACAAGATCGGCACGGCCAGCCATGAGGATTGAGTTCACATGGTCGGGTTCATATATATTGCCAACAGCCATAGTGGCAACACCCGCTTCATTGCGAATGCGATCAGAGAACGGCGTTTGATACATGCGACCGTATATGGGATTTGCCTCTGTCGACGTTTGACCTGCTGACACATCGATGATGTCAGCACCCTCTGTTTCGAACATTTGTGCAATCTTCACAGCCTCTTCCGGTGTTACACCCTCATCGCCCATCCAGTCAGTTGCCGAGATGCGAACAGCCATCGGTTTACTGTCAGGCCAGACATATCGAATGGCCCTGAACACCTCTAAGGGATAGCGCATGCGGTTGTCCAATGACCCACCGAATTCATCGATGCGCACATTGGACAACGGTGAAATGAAAGATGAAATCAGATAGCCATGCGCTGCATGTAGTTCGATCATATCGAAGCCTGCGCGATTAGCCATTTCAGCAGATGCGACAAACTGATCACGGACTCTATCCATCTCTTGTCGGGATATTTCGTGTGGCGTTGCATTGGCATCAGACCAAGCAATAGCGGAGGCAGACTTCAAATCCCAATTGCCCGATTCAAGTGGTTGGTCCATGCCTTCCCAACCAATGCGTGTAGATCCTTTACGACCAGAATGACCAATCTGGCAACAGGTTTTAGCGTACGTTTCAGTGTGAATGAAATCATTCAAACGCAACCAAGCCGTTTCATGCTCTATCGTGTACAAGCCTGGACAGCCAGGGGTAATGCGCCCGTCAGCAGAGACACAGGTCATTTCTGTGTAAACCAATCCAGCACCACCTTTTGCACGCTCACCGTAATGAATAAGATGCCAATCAGTTGGGCAACCATCAACGGCTTTGTACTGCGCCATTGGCGAAACAACGATGCGGTTCACTAACGCCATATCGCGCAATTGATACGGGGCAAACATAGGCGCTCTCACGGGTTCATTCGGCCCGACGCCTGCCTGCTCCTGAAACCACTTCTCAGCCGAACGGAGCCAATTAGGATCCCTTGCGCGAAGGTTTTCATGGCTGATGCGTTGAGAACGAGTAAGCAGCGAGTAATTGAGTTGAACCGGATCAAGGTGCAAATAGCGTTCGACATCTTCAAACCATTCAACTGAGTTTCGTGCAGCTGATTGCAGACGTAATACTTCGAGTCGGCACTGCTCTTCGTATTTTTTGAACGCAGAGGCGACATCGGGTTGATCGGCAAGATGTTCCGCTAGTGCTGCAGCGCTTTCCAGAGCTAGTTTGGTACCGGAGCCAATGGAGAAATGGGCGGTAGCAGAGGCATCACCAAGCAAAACGATATTTTTGTGGCTCCAGGTCTCACACAACACACGAGGAAAGCGTATCCAGGCAGAGCCTCTAATGTGGTTGGCGTTAGTCATCAGCTTATGACCACCCAGATGTTTTTTGAATATGTCTTCGCAAATGGCAATGGACTCTTGTTGGCTTATATCTGCAAACCCAAAAGCATCGTAAGTCGCCTGCGAACACTCAACAATAAACGTCGCAGTTTCATCGTCAAACTGATAGGCGTGTACCCAAATCCAGCCTTTATCAGTTTCTTCAAATATGAAGGTGAAAGCATCATTGAATTTTTGATGCGTCCCAAGCCACACAAATTGGCATAGACGCTGATCAATATCCGGCTTGAAGATATCGGAAAATTCAGTGCGTGTAATGGAATTGAGTCCATCACATGCAACCACGACATCATAGTCATCAGCATAGTCTGATGCGCTTTTTACGTGGGTCTCAAAGCGCAAATCCACACCTAACTCAAGTGCTCGTTCCTGCAATATGATCAATAGGCGGCGTCGGCCGATTCCACAAAATCCATGGCCGGTAGACAGCATCTTCTGGCCCTGATGATGCACCGCAATATCATCCCAATAGGCAAAGTGCTCAGCAATCGCCGTAGCACTAACGTGGTCATTGGCTTTGAGGTATTCGAGCGTTTCATTTGAAAGGACAACTCCCCAGCCAAATGTGTCATCGGGTTTATTGCGTTCAAGGACGGTGACTGACGCCTCTGGCAGGCGCAATTTCATGGAAATTGCGAAATACAGACCAGCAGGTCCTCCTCCTAGGCAAGCAATATTCACGATATCTCTTAGTCCTGTTATAGCAACGCAAACTATGGCGATGCGGAAAACAGTAATACTTTATACCTAAAATATCAACTGCTAATATTTTAACTATAAAATATTTATTAAAGCGCAAATTCATCCATACTCACCCTAGAGTTCTACTACGCGTTCTGAACGTTTGAGCTGGATCCCCTCTTGTACAATCTGACAATGCCAACCACTCTCAGCCGTTTCATCCCCATCGTGTTCGTTCTGTTATGGAGCACCGGCTTCATCATGGCCCGCTTCGGGATGGAAACCGCAGAGCCTGCAAGCTTTCTTTCTATCCGATTTGCACTCGCTGCAATCGCTCTGCTCATTATCACTCTTGTTTTTCCGTCACTCAGAACCATGCAACCTAAGTGGAAGCAAGTTGGCCACGCAGCTGTTGCTGGCATATTGCTCCAGGCGGTTTATTTAGGTGGAGTATTTGCTGGAGTAAACCAGGGCATCGGTGCAGGTCTATCCTCACTGATCGTCGGCATCCAGCCTGTACTTACCGTTTTGTTGGCTGCCGTCTGGCTCTCTGAAAAACTCACATGGGAGAAAATCACGGGCATAGCATTAGGGTTTCTTGGCGTGGCATTGGTTACCGCCGAATGGGGTCATGTCGACGGTGCTATCTCGCTAAACGGCATCGGGTTTTGTATTGCAGCACTTATTGGTATAACTCTTGGCACGCTCTACCAAAAACGGTTTTGCCAAACGCTCGACTTACACATCAACATGATGTCGCAGTATGTGGCCAGCACGTTGTTTCTGCTTCCCTTCGCCTTAACGTGGGAGTCATACTCTATCGACTGGACACCAAAACTTCTGGCAGTGCTGGTTTGGCTTGTTTTCGTGCTCTCGATCGGTGCCGTATTTCTGCTAATGTGGCTTATTAAGGTCGGTGAAGCTGGTCGGGTATCCACCTTGTTTTTTCTGGTGCCACCCGTGGTCGCAATTGAGGCCTGGATTTTGTTCGACGAACCATTAACTTGGAAGGTTATCGCAGGAACCCTGCTGTGCATCGTTGGAGTTGCAATTGTCAGTGGGGCACTTACCAAACTAAAAACTAGTGTGAAAGAAAAGAAGATACTTTAACAACAATATTTCAACCAGTAATAGGCCGACTGTGGATAACTTGATCGTTGGAAATTCTGAATTAGCAGATATGCCAACCATTGCCAACATCTATACAAACGAGGTGCTCACAGGATTGGCAACCTTCGAAACCAACCCTCAAGACGTTCATGAACTTATAGGCCGCAGGCAACAACTATTAAACAATAGCTTTCCATACCTGGTTGCCTGCATTGATTAAAAAGTTGCTGGCTATGCATACGCCAGTCCCTATCATGCACGCGCCGATTACCAGAATTCGATTGAAAACTCTGTCTATGTTAATGATCAGATAAGGAATCGTGGAGTGGGAAAGCTACTGCTAGAACAATTGATCTTAGCTTGTGAGATGGGGCCTTGGCGTCAGATGATTGCTGTCATCGGCAATTCGATAAACACTGGTTCAATTGCACTGCATAAAAAACACAGTTTTTGCCATGTTGGAACTATTGAAACTGTTGGATATAAACTAGATCAATGAGTTGACACACTTATCATGCAGCGCACTCTGAATGAGGGCTCTGAAAAAAACCCATTGAAACGGTAAAGCCAAACACATTGATAACCAAATCGATTGCTTTGAACCACAGACATTCTATCGTGCACTCGCAGTCTTGAACGACGGGCAATAATGGGCTCCAAGGGCAACAAATGTTGATAAGCCGTTTATGATCCTGAGAAGAAAATCACGACATTAGTGTAAGGCTAATATCAAGAATCTCCATTTCGCACAAAATCCCGATATGCCTCACGTTTTTCATGCCACGATGAATCAAGCAATTCAAGTGAAAGCTCAGGCGTCGTAGAAACCCGGCGGATGCAGACCGACGACGGTTTTTTCCCGCTCTGATACAGCGCGTTCAATTGCCTCATCGCTGAGATGGTTTACGATATCCGTTGTCTGGAGCCGTTGAGCAATGTCGCGCCGTCCGTATTGCACCTGCAGGAAAAACCGGCCTTTGTCATCAGAGCTGGTCGGCATCCGGCGATGCCAAATATCGGATACAAAAAACACCGCATCCCCTGCATTGCCAAGCGGGACCGAAGGACCCGCACCATGGTAAGAGATCAGGCCGTCGATATCTTGATCTGGAGGAAGCTGACCGGAGGTGTGGCTACGCGGAATAAAACCTGTAGGTCCTGATTCCAGACCACAATCCTGCAAAAGAATATGGCAGCCAATCATGAAAATCGGGTACGGGATTCTGTTATCCCAAGGCACATCAGCTGGACGAGGGATATGTGGGCCTGCATCTATATGCCATGGGTTCCCTACGTCAAATGGGGCTTTTTCTTTTTGTGGCTGATTCCACCAGGCGGTATTAGAGACAACGTGGCAATCGGGACCAAGCAGTGGCTCTATAACGGCGAGGATCGAAGGATGCGATACAGCGCTCTGAGCGGCAGCGCTTCGGTTAAGCACCTCATAACGAAAATCAGCATAGTCTGCTTCAGTGGCATCTGGCAGCCTTACATCAGGGCGTCTTGTTTCAAATAGCGCTTTGAGCTCTGCACTCAGAGTCTCGACTTCATCGGGTGAAATCGCACCTTTAACTATCACAAAACCATCGTTTTCTAGATCCGTCGCAGCCTGTGGAACGTCGCTTTTTAGCAGCTCAAGATTCCCACCTCTGGTCAAGTATTTTCTTGTAATCATGGGCGTAGATACTGTTGAACTATGTTCTTAAAGTCAAGGCGTTGTTGAATCGTGCATCGATTTCCACTACCGAATGAACAGCATATAGTTCTATCGCAAAATGTCTGCTGCTGGCAGTATTTCAGCAACTCAAAATGTAGTATTTTTTAAAGAAATGCAATACCTATGGATTCGATCATATGATCTATATGCGTGACAACAATGTGTAATGACGATTAAGGTAGTGGTGCTGGACCGTTAAACGTTATTGAGACAGCCTGGTCAGACCTCGTCAACGGTTTCCCAATGCAAGCCACTTTAGTTGATCGAATAATTTAAGCGCTTTGCCTCTGTCGCGTTCAATAATCGAGGAAACCAAACCAACAGCACACCGACGGTACGTCCATCGACAATATCAGTGCTTTATTTAATTATACGATCGGTCTATTATATGTACATCTATCGATAAAACGTCGATTCGGAGCTAGTTAGTTGCAACCAAGACTTGAAAAACGCAAACGAGGGAGACCGTCGAAGGACAAGGCTGGGCACAATGAAACTCGGCAGGCAATATTAAGTGCAGGTGTGGCAGCGTTGACCGAGAAGGGATTTTCGGCGACAGGCATCGACGAAATTCTACGTAAAATTGACGTTCCCAAAGGGTCTTTCTATCACTACTTCAAGAGTAAGGAAGCATTCGGGGCAGAGCTCATAAATCGCTACGCACACTATTTCTCTGCCAAGCTAGATCGGATTTTTCTCGATGAATCACGTACGCCAAAGCAACGGCTGCATGATTTTTTCCAGGACGCAGAAGTGGGGATGAAACGCTACAACTTCTCGCGAGGCTGTCTTGTGGGAAATCTGGGTCAGGAGATGGGTGCGCTGCCCCCTTCTTATCGTAGCCTCTTGATCGAGGTCTTTGTCGACTGGCAAGACAAGACTTCGGCTTGCCTGAAAGAGGCGGTAGAAGCGGGAGAAATTTCCTCGAACATAGATTGTGACAAGGCCGCAGAGTTTTTCT
>JBLIIE010000132.1:0-14200 GCA_047634635.1 Granulosicoccus sp.
TCAGAGTCGCTTGCTTCATAATACTTACCGCCTCCTGCAGCCGCAACATCTTGAAGATAATCACTGCGGATGTCGAATCCGATGGTATAGGTAGTAATATTCTGCTTTCCGGGAAACCCATGAGTAGATTTATGGTCAGTGTCGTAAAGATGCTTAGCAAATTCAATACCGCAGAGTTCAGCTTCACGTGTACGTCCGCTGCCTTTGACACTACGCTCAATCGACTCACAGGCAGTAATAGGCGTTGAGTCCTTAATCCCTTGACTAAAATCAAAAGTGGCAGCTCCATCAGACAGAAGAATGATGTGATTGTTCTGGCACTGGCCAACCATTGGACTAGTGTAGCTACCACTCCCCAAGCTTTTTAAACCACCGGTCATAGCCATCGCAGCCTCGTAATGCGCAGCGACTAGCGGTGTTCCTAAAACCAGGTTTTCTCTAGTAAGTGTGTCGACAGCATTTCTGAGTGCCTGGCGATGTTCTTCCGGATTGATATTAGTAAAGTCAGATAAAAGCTTGCCCCCCTCACTCCATGATCGAGACTTATCGCCCTTAACGGGTGTCGCAAAATTCATCAGGCCAATATTAATGTTGCTGGTGTCACTGATGATTTTATTCATAGCGACTCTCAGATTGTCTATTTTATTTTGGTGTTTCATGGATAAGGAATCATCCAAGATAAACAATACATTCGGAAATGTTTCTGGTGTATCTCTGGCTTGTGCAAAAAATATCTCAGTATCGTCAGCGTAAGCAACTGAGAAAACGGACAACACGCTTAACAGGCAAGAGCATGTCAATATTTGGAATTTACGCAAGCAAACGAGTGACTTAAACATCGCAGGTTCAAAACAATTAGAAAACATGGGCACGTAGACCGCTATTCACCAGATATAGGTAACAACTCGCTTCACTTATCATGCCGCAAATAACAAGCTTGAGATTATGGCGTTACATATTTCCCTAACTGGCAGTAATCTGGAGTTCTTGACAAACCATTAGAATAGTCAGAGACGTCTCTGTAGCTATGCTTTTAGCTCTCAGCTCAATTATGACTGTCAGATAACACAATAAATTATAAGGTTAAACTGCCAGCACTTTCTCAGATTCACTCTCCAACAAGTGCGATGGGTATATAGGTGAATGCTGGCGCACCAACAGTGTAGCCAGCTCCCTAAACGCATCGCCCGATAGACGCCTACGCAATAAACCCGACCCAAATCGATTCGAGTCACAGAGGTTCGCAAAAAAAGCCTCGCTGGAATACATACCCACATCAGTGATTCGCAGCCTCACATCCTTTTTAGCGGAGTCAATGCCAACCAAAACTCCACCACGAACAGGAGTATTCAACTTAAAGCCAAATCGCTTTGGAAGCCAGCCAATAGATTCAAGGCTGGATTTCAACAGGCGAACATCCTTAGCCATTTTACTGAGCGGCGATGTGATTATTTTTTTCTTGGTAGTACTTAATACCTTGTACTGCTCATTTTCAGCACGCTCAATCTGACAATTCAAATAACGTGTATCCAGACACACAATCTGAACTGAATTATGAACAAGCACATGATTTATCTGGATTGCGTGACTGCCCACTCGCATACGCAAATCATGTATGACCGCCCAGTCCTCCCGTTGTGCAAAATAAAAATCTACTAGCTCAGTGGCACGCTGGGTTGTTGAGTCAGCGCGAAGTCTCGAGGCAGCACTAATACAAGCGTTCCTTTTTAAAACATCACGCGTTGTAGCTGATTGCTCTTCCAAAGCCTGGATAACCTCAAATTGAGCATCTCTTTTTTTGACAATCATGTTCCACGGGAAACTACTCTGACTAGAGTTTACTGTGGCGACGGGTGTACCCGTGAAATGTCATACTAAAGATGCGTTTTGAGAACTGAATAGCGAATATAGTGCTGTAATGATCACTCAGCCGCTATTTCAGCTGGAGTTTTTGGCCCTCTATGCTTATCTACCCAATAGGTTCTTCGAGTCAATTCCGAAAACTCTATTCCCTGAAGCTCTTCTGTTCCAATTAGAACTGTCGAATTAACATCGTCACCACTCTGAGCGATGATCGCTATAGCTGCCGGAGCGATACCTTTGATATTTAGAGCCTTCCTACGATTATCCTTATCAAATTCCGTAACCTCATCATGGTCAGATGCGGCACGTCCAGCTACTAAAACAGGATCTCCATTTGTAACTTTGACAACGTACGCATAGCTCGTTCCAGTTGCTGGTTCACAGGGACTAGGTGCAGGCCCGGGAGCATACGAGGTAAATATCAATTGATTGTTAATAGTGATACTTTTACTTAGAACTTTTTCACCAGATAGTTCCATCTGGATATACCAACCATAGGGAACATTACCCAAAGGATTCCCCCCACTGTTCGTAACGTCCACTAAGTCATCATCCTTTATTGCTCGATAAAACGCACCATCCCTGCGCCCATAGTCACCGGTTACTCGAAATGGAGTGCTGTCACGGATCATATAGAAGCGATCGTTAATTTGCTCATTAAGCGGGTGTGCTCGCCAACCGGAACCAATACTTACAGACAAGAACCTTTCTCCTTCCTGATTGATAAGTGCTACGTCCGGTTCGTTATAGAATCGTATGGAATCGGTACTTGTCCCACCACCTAGATCTGCCATGACACCACCGTCAACCAAATCTGTAACCGAGTCTGATCTACTATGATACTGCTTGATGTCGAAACGCCAAACCTGGCCACCCATGTCACCAACGTACATTCTGTCTGCCAATCCGTTGCCGTCAGTATCTAGCACTCTAATATCTGAAGGAATGCTGTAGGCCATGTCATCCCATTTATTGACCGGCTCTGCCTGCCAGATCTTATCTCCACTCACAGCATCAACGATGTAAACCGTATTCCCATAACTGTCAGTACGTCTCGCTGTACCGAGCTCTTTATCTTGATCTGGATTATACCCACCTCCAAAAATGAGAACATCTCTAAGATCACCTTTAAACATTATTTTGGTCTTTACCGGCTTTGACCATGTTTGACCAAGTCGATCGAAATCTCCACTTCCTCCTTCAATTTGCCATATATATTTTGGTTTATTAGGCTTGGTCACATCAAATGCATAATAGTTTCTGCCTCCACGACGCATACCAACATACAGGTATACTTTCTCGTTGCCATCGACAATCCCGTTCTTAATTGGTCCGTGATCGTCATGCCAAACTGTGATATTTCCGTCCAGACCATAGGTGCGTTTTGTACTTTCTTCATTGATATAAAACGTCTCTAGATTACTCAATAACTCCTTGGGAATAAAAGAGAATATTTCCTTCCCACTACTACTCTTGATAGCGTGTAGAAACCCTTCGTTCGTTGCAAAATACACTACCGGGCCATTTGAATAATTTACTATGGCAGGCGTTGAGTGCAACGGATCACCGATGTGTGGCCTGATACCACTCGTATTAGAAACTTCGTTTTCATTTTTTTCGTCATACCCTCGCGCCCAACGCAAGACAGCGTCTCTATTCGCTAAGGGAAAATAGCTCGACGTGATTCCTTCATTAAGTATATGAACCTCGTGCCTGTAATCCCGGTTACGTTTTTTAAGTGTTACGGGACCATTGTTAATATCACCTAAGTAGGTGAAAACCTTACGGCGGCTTGAACCTTCTAAAGGCCGCAATGCTAGTTTACCAGCCACCCCCCCTAAACCCACTTCCTTTCCATCAATCGAGTTACTCCAAAAACTTTGGGCTGAATCTTTAAAGAAACCGGTATTCAGATCTACAGCTTCATTCTGGTTCTTATCCAGAATTTTGATAGAGCCCCCAGACAAACCCAATTGATACCGCTTCATATTCCCAACCCAGGCTGCGAAAGGCTGTGGTTTGAAAAGAGAGAAGTACAGATCATTACCCACAGTAAGTCGATTTGATTGGCTAACCGATCTGGCCGGTGCTACGAAGGTTGTATCTATCTCTGATACCTTCCCCAGAATATTTTCAAAAACAGCAGTTAACTCACCAGCCGTCTCAGCTTCGAAATAGGTACCTCCACCCTCAGTTGCTAGATCAGACAGGAAGTTGCTTCTGATATTGAATCCGATGGTATAGGTAGTGATGTTCTGCTCTCCATCCAGATTCAACATTTGATCTTCGCTTTTAAGATATCTGGCCAACTCAACACCACAGGCTTCATCAGAATCATTATTTTCACAGCTCGAGACACCGACCAGCTGCTTGATGGCGGAAGTATCCTTGCCCCTGGTGGCCTGACCATCAGACAAAATTACAATATGATTGCTTTGACACTCCCCAACGATCGGGCTAGTGTAGTTAGCTGAACCAAATTCTATGGACCCGCCTCTCATTGCCATAGCAGCCTCATAGTAGGTGCGAACAATAGGTGTCCATGTGTAGGCGTCCATGTCTCTGACGACTCTCTTCATCCTACGTCGTGCGCGCCGCTCTTCTACATTAGTAACTGGGTACACAAGACGCCCGCCATGCAAGGGCCAATTGGTAAAGTTCATCATTCCGATATTGACGTCGGTCACAGAATCGATGATGGTATTCATGGCGGTTTTCATATTCGCTAGTTTGGTCCCCCTCATCGACCCGGAGTTATCTAGAACGAATAGAACATTTGGAACTGATTCAGTTTCGTCTGTTACTTCAGAGAAAAATATTTCAGTATCATCTGCCTGCACGACAGGCAAAAAGCATGTAGCTGCAATAACACAACAGAAACTGATGGGATTCAGCATTGATCGAAACGACGGCACGCCGAAAGTTACATTATTTTTGAAATAAGGGAAAAATGACATAGAAATTGACTTTCGCAATTTGATTAAAATGGATACCCATTAAACGTGCCGTATCATCAAAGATGTATCCAGACACCGTTACAGTCCGTCACATCCTATGCTCAGCTGTGCGCAACCACACAGTTCACAGTCCAAACTTTAGTCTATTTCGTAAATTGACATTTTACTAAACACAAAAACGATCACAAGCTGACATGAACAAGACTTTGCTGGATAACCTGATCGAACGCACTATAGTTCCCAGCTTCTCAAGTGTTGGCGCACGCATTAGAAAGCGTCTGTTCAATTGGTCAGAATTAGAATCCTATGATCTGCAGGGTCATGTAACCGTTATTACTGGCGGCACATCAGGTATCGGTAAACACGCTGCGTTACTGTACGCACAACTTGGGGCTACACTAGTCATTGTTGGGCGCGACAAGAGAAAAACAGAATTACTTGTTGAAAAACTAAAAAAAGACACAGATAACGAATCAATATTTTCAGTTATTGGTGATCTGGGGCTACGTGAGGATGTTCATCAGATAGCAAGCGAAATCGCCTCTCGATTCCCCATTATTCACATATTGGCGCACAACGCAGGAGCCTTGTTTAATACGCGTAAACGCGCAACCAATGGAACAGATCTTGGTGTTGAACTAATGGTGTCCACGCCGTTTCTGTTAACAGGTTTACTTTTGCCCCAACTGATTGCCGCCTCAACTCAACAGACTGCTAGCAAAGCAGCCATTTCCGCCTCCCAGAATTACCTATATCAGCCAGCACGAGTTCTTACGATGAGTTCCGGGGGGATGTACACCGAATCACTGACGGTTTCCGGGCTCGAGATGGACGATGACAATTATCAGGGTGCACAACAGTACGCACGCGCGAAACGGGCACAGGTTGTCCTCAATGAAATGTGGGCGGAAAGAGTCCCAGCGAACAACGTAGTTTTTCATTCACTGCATCCAGGATGGGTAAAAACACCCGGAATTACTGAAGCACTACCAGGTTTTTCAAAAATACTCAGCCCACTCGGACTCTTACGAACACCCCGTGAAGGTGCCGATTCACTGGTATGGCTAAGTGCTGATAAAAAGGCAAAAAGCTATACCGGTAAATTTTGGCACGACCGAGCCATTCGAGCTATCGATATGAGCAATAAAACTCGTCAGGCCGACACACCGGAAAGACGTGCTAGATTATGGCTATGGTGTGAAAATAAAACAGACTGGCACTTTGGAAATTTTACCTTTAACTGAGTTGCAGCATGTCTTCAGATTTGTAATTTCGACGCACCAACATAGGCTCAAGAACAGCTGCGGATTTAGCGTTAGAAATGAGATTTCCCTGCACAAACTTACCTTGGGTAGCCCTGAGCCTACCCAAGGTATCTGTATTCTCTATGCCATCGGCGACAACGTCGATATCCAGCGTGTTTGCCATGGCTAATACTGACATCACCATGCTGCGACTCGGCTCGTGCGCATCCATAGCCATGACAAACGAGCGATCTATTTTCAAGAAATCTATAGGCAGGCGATTGAGGTGGCTCAATGACGCCTTGCTGGTGCCAAATGCAGAGAGGGATAATCGGACACCCATCTTCTTCAACTTATCGATAACGTGATAAGCGGCTGTATTGTTTTCGTCTAAAGCAGATTCTGCGATCTCTAAATTCAACTGACTAGGCGACATATGACAGTCTGCAAGGATAGTAGTAACTTGATCAGGGAAATCAAAATTCATCAATTGTGACGGAGCAATATTAACCAACATGGTGCAACCTTTTGCCAGTAGCCCAATATCTTTCCATATCGTGAATTGTTGGCATGCGGTTTCGAGAATCCAGCTACCCACCTCAGCCATTAAACCTACGCTTTCCAGCACATGGATTAACTCCTGAGCTTCAGGAGAAGGCATATCCGATGGCCCCCATCGAAGTAACGCCTCAAAACTTACAATCTCATCCTTTTCAAGACTATATTGAGGCTGATAATCCAGCGTAAATTCATTTTTAGTAACAGCTTCGCGTATGCGTTCGTTCAGGCGTATTTGCTCAACACATTTGTTAGCCAATTTGCGGGTATATACTTTCCAGTCGCTATGCTTTGACAAAGCTGCAGCACTCAACGCCACATCAGCCTGTTTGAGCAATTGGTCACTACTGTTCGAATTGTCGTCCCCAATGGAGATCCCTACCGTGGCAGACAGATACAGTGCATCATCGAAAACAAAAAACGGCTCCATAATGTATTTCACTAACCGCTCTGCAGCGCTGCAAATTTCTATCGGATCGATAGCTTGCATTAGTATGAATGAAAACTCGCTGCCACTCAGACGAGCCCCTAACGCATCAGCACCAACACAGGAAAGTAGGCGGGTAGATACCTGCCGCAAGATTTCATCACCGGCATGCTGCCCTACAGTGACGTTTATCGCCTTTATACCTCTAACGTTGATATGCAGCAGAGCTGTTTTATTTCGCAAATGTCTGTTATTTAGCCGCAGCTGAAGACTATCCAGAAACGCCGCCCGATTAGCCAACCCTGTGAGCGCGTCATGTGCAGTAACATAGCCAACGTGTTGCTGAGCCAAGTAATCCGCGGTGAGGTCCTTAAAGACAATGACAATCCCATTAGCACGGCCTGCCTCATCAGGCACACAGGATGCACCTAGAGCAACCTGCCGGACACTACCATCGTTTCGTTGGAGTCTAATTTTCCCTGAATGCGGTCGACCTCTCTCAACAATACTTCCAAGCTCCAACCATATATCCATTAAGTCTTCAGCGTGAATGGCGTTTGTCCAACCGAGTCCTTTTGCTTCTAACGGGCTTTGCCCACTTATCTGACACCACAGGTCGTTGACATGCTCACAAAGGCAATCGGCATCTAATCTGATAACACCCATTGACAAAGAATTAACTCGAAAACTTAAACCGCGAAAATTATCCTCTGACGTTTTATCAATCACTGGCTCGCTTAGTACAAAGGACACACGCTTCTCCTTATCGTCCCGTAGATAATAAGCAGCAGCATTAAGTTGTTTTGACAGACCATCCTCAGCAATAATCGAAACTTTCCGATGATTCATAGCAAACATCGTTTCATTGCTTTGGTCGTTGTTCCAGGAATCGACCTGCTGCAATGTTGATAGAAAATATTTAGGTGGTAGGTAACGATCCAACGTCATGCCCAGCGAATGCCCAGCATCACAACCAAATAGTTTTTCCGCAGCAGGATTGATTCCGCGAATAACACCGTAAGTATTCACTGTGACTACAGCATGATCCAACTCTTGTTTCAATCGCCTTAACTTAAACACACTTTCTTCAGACGATGAGGCCCTCGTACTAACTGTGGTCTCATTGCGCTGCTGTCGCTTGGAAATCACTACAGCAAGCTCCAATAAGCGGCTAAGTATGTCGCCTTGCAGTTTTCCAGAAGTTGAAATACAAGGGTTGGCGACAAACAGCACAGAAGTGTTGCTAGCACCATTTCCAATCGGCACCTGCACAAAGTGTGTGACGAGTAAATTCCTATTAGAAAAATGCAACGGCAAGCCATGAACCAATACAGAACCCTGCACTACTTTTCTATGACGCATGACTGTCAGAGTGCTTGGATCAGCTCGGCGGCTGTTCAGATATTCATGACCAGCAATAGAATCTCCGGCAACAGTACGCACCGCTGCTGCATCAAGCTGAACGAATTGTTCAGCGTATGCGCCTTTGCCAGCAGGGCTTACGATATATGAAAAGTCGCCACCTGATACTTTGAGCGAATACATGAGAAGCATCTCAAGCTGCCGCCGCTCTAGTCGTGCAGTAGCTTCTAATTCTGCGACGGATAAGTCATCAATTACCCGCCTTGAAACTGTAGTTATTTTTCCGCTTTCCACTCGAATCCTTCGATAATCACTTTGCTGCTGGCTTCACATAGCAACCCGCTATGCACAGCGTGAAAGGATAGACCATGTAAAGACTGCCACAACAGTAGAAGACCATGTATTTATGAAATATATCTATCTACGTTGCATCAAAAGCAAAACTATATGAGTTACCTCTATTGACAAATAAGATCAATAACTAGTTGACCACTAAACACCACCATAATCTTTTTTATCTTCACCGATCCATCTTCTGACAAGTGCTTGTACAGCATAAGAATCGCTTCCCAACAGGGTATCAGCAATATCACTGACATCATCAAGTAGATCATCATCACGACCCAGTTGTGCAATTCGAAATTCTGCTAAACCTGTTTGTCGTGTGCCTAGCACTTCACCCGCACCTCTTAATGCTAAATCCTTTTCTGCAATTATAAAACCGTCATTTGTTTCACGCATTATTCCCAGTCGTTCTCGACCATTATTGGACAGAGGCGCCTGAAACAAGAGAATACAACTACTCTGAGCACTTCCACGACCGACACGTCCACGCAGTTGATGCAATTGTGACAACCCCAATCGCTCTGAGTTCTCGATAATCATCAACGACGCATTAGGCACATCGACACCAACCTCTATTACTGTTGTCGCTATCAGTAGATCAATTTCTCGCGCTTTAAACGCCTGCATGATTGCTTCCTTTTCACGAGGTTTCAGTCGCCCATGAACCAATCCAACCCGATGCCTGGGCAGCATGTCTTGCAGGGTAGAAAACGCATCTTCTGCAGCTTCTGCTTGAAGAAACTCTGATTCTTCTATTAGCGTGCATACCCAATAGACCTGCCGTCCTTCATCAATCGCAGCATCTACACGACCTACTATTTCGATTCGTCGAGTGTTATCTATAGCTACTGTAGTCACCGGTTTTCGTCCGGGAGGCAACTCATCAATTATAGAAATATCAAGATCTGCATAGGCTGTCATTGCAAGCGTACGGGGAATAGGCGTTGCAGTCATGATCAATTGATGTGGAAGCGTATTGGCGTCGGCCCCTTTATTCCTGAGTGCCATCCGTTGATGCACACCAAATCGATGCTGCTCATCGATAATAGCCAATCCTAGATTTTCAAATTCGACATCTTTTTGAAACAACGCATGCGTACCTACGACGATACGCTGCTGCCCCAGTGCGACAGCTTCGATGGTTGAGCGTCGTTGCGCGGCACGTAGCTTACCGGTGAGCCACCCGACACTGATACCTAACGGCTCAAACCATAGTGAAAAATTGAGCATATGTTGCTCTGCCAGTATTTCAGTCGGAGCCATCAGTGCAACTTGATAGCCACTCTCAACGGCCTGAGCCGCTGCTAACGCTGCGACAACTGTCTTCCCAGAACCCACGTCCCCCTGGACCAAACGCAGCATGGGTTCCGGTGTACCCATATCGTTGATTAACTCAAGCAGCACACGATTTTGTGCACCTGTCAGAGAGAAATCTAACGAGCGTCGCAAGGCGTCTATCAGTTTACCTGGGGGCCTTATCAGAGGCGCGTGTTGCTGTTGCGCATTTACCCGCAATAATCTGAGCCCGAGCCGATGGGCAACAAGCTCCTCTAGAGCCAATCGCCGATGAGCCGGATGGAGCCCCTCTAGCAGTGCCTGCACATCAGCATTGGGAGGCGGACGATGCACTATGCGTAGGGCTGATTCAAGATCTGGCAGCCCAGAATTATTAATCATCTCGGACGGCAACAGATCTCTAATCGCCGTGGCATTCAACAGCGAAAGAGCCTGATCGCTCAACTTTCTCAAAGTTGCTTGCTGAACGCCTTCAGTGGTTGGGTAGAAAGGGGTAAGTGTATCGTCTAGGTCCGCATCAGCAGACACATGTTCTGCCAGTACCCGATATTCAGGGTGAACCATTTCAAGCATTCCCGGCCCGCGCCGTGCCTCACCAAAACAACGTACTTGCCGCCCCCGCTCAAACTGTTTGACTTGCTGCTGATTGAAATGGAAAAAACGCAGCGTTATAGAACCAGTACCGTCATTGATTCTGACTAATAAAGAGCGACGTTGTCTGATAACAACGTCAGCTACTAGAACCTCCCCGCATACGACTGCCTCACGCCCTGGGGTCAACCCACCAATTTGTGATAGTCGCGTTCTGTCCTGATACCTAAAGGGGAGGTGAAAAAGAATATCCTGAAGCGTGAATATACCAATCGTCGCAAGTTTCGCAGCCATAGCTTCCCCCACTCCTTTCAGAGTCTGAACAGGCGTAGCGTCGAGAGCCTGTGGGATAGCAACAGATTTAGCGACCATGGCGCATGAAGGTTTACCCAAGAGGAAAAGAGTTAGTCACCTAGGTACATAACACCTTCAACCTCAACAGCTACGTTGCGAGGAAGTGATGCAACTCCAATGGCTGCACGAGCTGGAAATGGGGCATTAAAACGTTCTTCCATGACCTCATTAACCAACGGAAAATCTGTAAGGTCTGTCAGGAATACTGTCAATTTGACCACCTGATCAAAAGAGCCGCCGCTGGCCGTGCATACAGCTTCCAGATTGTCGAACACCTGAACAATTTGTGTGCGTACATCGTCACTAACTAATTCCATGGTTTTGGGTACCAGAGGTATGGCACCTGAAAGATACACCGTGTCGCCAGCCTGAACAGCCTGGGAGTAAGCGCCAATAGCACTAGGAGCATTATCGGTGTTAAAGGTTTTACGTGTCATTGAGAGTCTCTTATAAGCGTTGAATCTATGCAGGCGAGTATATAGCCTCACTCAGAAAATCACGACCTTACAAAATCAGGATATTTACAACAACCTTGAATCCTCTCAGATGTAAAACGGGTTTAAACCATCAGCTTTCGCGTTTAACGCTTCGAACCACCGTCAAATTTCGCAACCTACGAACTATCCGGGCCAACTGCATCCGATTTTCCACAGAAAGCACAAATCGAATACTAATGTCGTCCTCGCCACGATTGTTAAAATCCATATTTTCGATATTCACGTTCATCAAAGACATGGTAGACGTCACGCGAGCTAGAGCACCGGGCTGGTGTAACAGGTGGAGGAGAATGACAACATCGAAATTTCCTGAAATGTCAGGTGACCAATCCACAGCCACCCACTCCTTAGGTCGGCGTCGAAATCTGCGTACGTTACGACACCCAGCCCGATGCACCGCCACGCCTTTTCCGGGAGTGAAGAATCCTTGCACATTATCGCCAGGTATTGGATTGCAGCAACGAGACATGTAAAGAGTCGGATTCGACGCTGTATCAATCATCACCGGTGCAGTATCGCGCATAGGAAGTTGCTGAGTATCAACAACATCACCAGACTCGACAGCGATCAATCTTCCAGCTATCAGACTAGGCAGATTCAAACCCAGACCAATGTCCTCGTAGAGCTCCTGCACCTCAGTAAAGCGCCTTTCAGCCAGAACATCATGAATGACCTTCTGAGGAATATTATCCAGTGATTTATCATGGCGACCCAATGCTCGCCTGAGTAATCGCTCTCCAAACTCAATAGCCTGAGTCTTGTCGAGTACGCGCAAATGCTGACGAATGGCGGTACGTGCCTTCGCAGTTACCACCGAATTGAGCCACATTGGACTAGGTGCTATTTGAGTGCCCGTAATAATCTCAACAGTCTGGCCACTTTCCAATGGCTCACTCAAAGAACACAATCGCCGATCGACCTTGGCTGCTACACATTTATTGCCCACTTCAGAATGAACAGCGTAGGCAAAGTCGACGGGGGTCGCTTTTCCAGGTAATTGAATTATTTTACCTTTAGGCGTGAAAACGTAGATTTCGCCTGGGAACAAATCTATTTTGACGCTCTCGACAAACTCCACTGTGTCGGACGCACCGTCCTGGATATCCGCTAAATTAGAGAGCCATCCCGGTGTTTGAGCACGCGTAGGAGTGTTTCCATCTTCCTTATACGCCCAATGCGCAGCGATACCTGACTCTGCAAGTTCATCCATTGACGGCGTGCGAATCTGCACTTCAATTGGTGTCCTATCCGACCCGTGATTCAAGACCGTATGCAAAGACTGATATCCATTCTG
Source organism: Granulosicoccus sp. (assembly GCA_047634635.1). Taxonomy (GTDB): domain Bacteria; phylum Pseudomonadota; class Gammaproteobacteria; order Granulosicoccales; family Granulosicoccaceae; genus Granulosicoccus. The sequence goes on from JBLIIE010000132.1 coordinate 12,789, forward strand.
TTTTGGGACCGCTATGTAATCTTTAAATCGTGAAAATATGGGTGGATATAGTTGATGAACCAAGCCGAGCACCTGATAACACTGCTCTGTCGAGTCGACCACCACACGCAAAGCTAACATGTCGAACACGCGTTGAAACGGAAGCTGCTTTCTCAGCATCTTGTTGTAAAGACTGTATAGATGCTTTTCGCGCCAGGTAATGGTCGCCTCAATACCTTTTTCACTTAACGCCGTTTCAATACGGGCAGCAACCTTTGCAATGAGGTGATCCCGGTTGCGTTGGGATTGCTTTACCGTTGCTTCCAACACCTGACTACGCATCGGGTAGCAGGCTCTAAACCCCAGATCTTCCAACTCTGTTTTGATGGCAAACATGCCGAGACGACCAGCAATCGGCGAATACACTTCTAAGGTTTCCTTGCCAATCCGTCGACGTTTGTCGGGGCGCAAGGAACCAATAGTTCTCATATTGTGGACACGATCGGCCAGCTTGATCATGATGACGCGAATGTCTGTCACCATTGCCAGGAGCATTTTTCTAAAACTTTCTGCTTGTGCCTCCTGCTTCGAGCGAAATTCCAAATGATTGAGTTTGCTGACGCCATCAACTATATGGGTCACCTCTTCACCGAAGGCCTCGACCATATCTTCGCGGCTCACTGGCGTGTCTTCCAGCACATCGTGTAGCAGAGCCGCCATGATGCTGTGGTGATCAAGCTTCATGGAAAATACAACGGCCGCTACCGCTATGGGGTGGGTGATGTAGGGTTCGCCTGAACGTCGGGTTTGTCCAGCATGCGCGTCTCGCGCCATGGTGTAGGCGCGGGATACTTCCGCAATTTGCTCAGTAGAAAAACGGGTGCTGAGTTGCTCTAGCAAACTGGAATAGGCCTCCCACTCTACACGCGTTGTGATGCCGCCATTGAGACTGCCATTACGAGGCAGAGCCAGCTCATCTGCGTCTAAGGAAATATGAGGGGGAGAATCGCTACTCACCGTTGTTATCACCACTGATAACACCAGAGTTCAGGACCAGCACCGGCCCCATCTTCAATGTGAAGATCGGAGCAGGTTTACGACACAGGTGATGTGTCTTAGAAATCTTCGCGTAGCTGGTCTTTATTTTCATAAATAATGGGTTCAACTGGCGCTGGTGGAGGTGTTGCTTCGTTAAGAATTTCTTCTCCAACAAGCCCATCGGCGATTTCTCTCAACGCGATAACGGTGGGTTTGTCGTTATCGTCCGACACCAGAGGTTCTGCACCCATGGAAATGTTGCGAGCACGCTTGGACGCGATCAAAACGAGGTCGAAACGGTTATTAACCATCGACAAACTGTCTTCTACGGTAACTCTAGCCATGAACGAGCATATTCCTGCAAATTACTGAACCACGTACTTTAGTGTGTTATG